>DRPD01000410.1 GCA_011374735.1 Thermopetrobacter sp. | reverse complement strand
TTCCATGGTGGAAAGATTGGAAAACCGGCTGGCCGACGACCCCGCCGATCTGCAAGGCTGGTTGCGGCTGATCCGCGCCTGGAGCGTGCTGGGCGAAAAGGACAAGGCGCGCGCCGCGCTGAACAAGGCACGCGCCGCCTTTGCCGGCAAGGCGGAGGCGGAAAAATCACTGGCCGATCTGGCGGCCAGACTGAGATTGTGAACGGGAGAGGCTGGAAATGGCCATGACGCGCAAACAGCAACGGTTCGCTCTCGTCATCGGCGCCTTGGTGATTCTGGGCATCGCCGCCACACTGGTGCTCACCGCGCTACGCGACAGCATCGTCTTCTTCTACACTCCCGCCGAGGTGATGGAGAAACTGGCCAGCAAGGAAATCGCCCCGGGCCGGCGCATCCGGCTGGGCGGCCTGGTGGCCGAGGGGACGGTGAAGAAGGGCGATGACGCCAACGTGGAATTCACCATCACCGACACCGACAAGACCATGCAGGTTTCCTACAAGGGCGTGCTGCCCGATTTGTTCCGGGAGGGGCAGGGGGTGGTGGCCGAAGGCGTGCTGATGGCCGACGGCACCTTGAAGGCCGACACGGTGCTGGCCAAGCATGACGAAAACTACATGCCGCGCGAGGTCGCGGAGAGCCTCAAGAAGAAAGGCTACTGGCAGGAGAACAAGCTGGAGAAACAGAAGCGGGAGTTGACGCAATGATTGTCGAACTGGGCCATTTCGCGCTCATTCTCGCCTTCGCCACGGCGCTGTATCAGACGCTGGTGCCACTGTATGGCGCCCAGCGCAACGACACGCGGCTCATGCAGGCCGCCGCCCCGGCCGCCGTCATGCAATTCGTGCTGGTGGCCATCTCCTTCGCGGCGCTGACCTATGCCTACCTCGTGTCCGATTTTTCGGTGCTCAACGTCTGGGCCAATTCCCACACCGCCAAGCCGACGCTCTACAAGATCACCGGCGTGTGGAGCAATCACGAAGGCTCCATCCTGCTGTGGGTGCTGGTGCTCACGCTGTTCGGCCTTGCCGTGGCGCTGTTTTCCGGCAACCTGCCGCCGTCGCTGAAGTCCCGTGTCATCGCCGTGCAGGGCTCCATCTCGGCGGCCTTCCTCTCCTATGTGCTGTTCGCCTCCAACCCGTTCGTCCGCATTCCGCTTGAGCGCGCGCCGCTGGAAGGCCGCGGCATCAACCCGCTGTTGCAGGACATGGCGCTGGCCATCCATCCACCGCTGCTTTACGCCGGCTACGTGGGCTTCTCCGTCACCTTCGCCTTCGCCATTGCGGCGCTGCTGGAGGGCAAGGTGGACGCCGCCTGGGCGCGCTGGGTGCGGCCGTGGGCCATCGCCGCGTGGATGTTCCTCACCGCCGGCATCGCCCTGGGCAGCTGGTGGGCCTATTACGAGCTGGGCTGGGGCGGCTGGTGGTTCTGGGATCCGGTGGAAAACGCCTCCTTCATGCCCTGGCTGGCCGGTGCCGCGCTGCTGCATTCGGCGATCGTTGCGGAAAAGC
>DRPD01000409.1 GCA_011374735.1 Thermopetrobacter sp. | reverse complement strand
CATAGCGCAGGTCGCTGCCGCGCATCGCCTGCTGCGCGCTGCCGCGCCGCGGCCCGCCCATGAAGTCGCCGAACATCTCCTCGAAGATGTCCGCGAAGTCGGCCCCGAAGCCGAACGGCCCGCCACCCCCGCCGCCCGGGTGGCCGCCGCCATTGGCGAAGGCCTCATGACCGAAGCGGTCATAGGCGGCCCGCTTCTGCGGGTCGCGCAACACTTCGTAGGCTTCGTTGATTTCCTTGAACCTGGCCTCGGCGTCCGGGTCGTCCCGGTTGGCGTCCGGATGGTATTTCTTGGCCAGGCGGCGGAAGGCCACTTTCAGCTCCTGTTCCGTGCAGGAGCGCGACACGCCGAGGATCTCGTAATAATCGCGTTTCGCCATGGGCCACCCGAATCATCTTGTAAAACGATCCGCCCGCTTCCGGGCGGGGCGACTGTTCATCAAAACGCCGCCAAAAGCAAGAAACGAACCGGAAACGAACCGCCCCCGCCCGGGCGTTGCCGGGGCGGGGGCGGGCTGAAGTCGCGTCAGGACTTCTTGTCGTCGTCCACTTCCTCGAAGTCGGCGTCGACGACATCCTCGCCGCCGGAGGCAGAGCCTTTCGCCGCGCCGCCATCGGCGGCGGCCGTCTCCTCCTTCTTGTAGGCGGCCTCGCCGATCTTCATGGAAACCTGGGCCAGCGCCGTGGTCTTCTCCACGATCTTTTCCTTGTCATCGCCCTCCATGGCTTCCTTCAGCGCCGCGATGGCGTCTTCCGCCGCCTTCTTGTCGGCTTCGTCCACCTTCTCGCCCAGCTCCTTCAGCGACTTCTCCGTGGTGTGGATCAGCGCCTCGGCCTGGTTCTTCGCCTCGATCAGCTCCTTGCGCTTCAGGTCTTCCTCGCGGTGAGCCTCCGCCTCCTTGACCATCTTCTCGATCTCTTCATCCGACAGACCGCCGGAGGCCTGGATGCGGATCTCCTGCTGCTTGCCGGTGGCCTTGTCCTCGGCGGAGACGTGGACGATGCCGTTGGCGTCGATGTCGAAGGTCACCTCGATCTGCGGCACGCCGCGCGGCGCCGGCGGAATGCCCACCAGGTCGAACTGGCCCAGCAGCTTGTTCTGCGCCGCGATCTCGCGCTCGCCCTGGAAGACGCGGATGGTCACCGCCGTCTGGTTGTCTTCCGCCGTGGAGAAGATCTGGCTCTTCTTGGTCGGAATGGTGGTGTTGCGCTCAATGAGCCGCGTGAACACGCCGCCCAGCGTCTCGATGCCGAGGCTCAAGGGCGTCACGTCCAGAAGCAGCACGTCCTTCACGTCGCCGGCCAGCACGCCGCCCTGGATGGCCGCGCCCATGGCCACCACCTCGTCCGGGTTCACGCCCTTGTGCGGCTCCTTGCCGAAGAACTCCTTGACCGTCTCGATCACCTTCGGCATGCGCGTCTGGCCGCCGACCAGGATCACGTCGTCGATGTCCGACGCCTTCAGCCCGGCGTCCTTCAGCGCCTTCTTGCACGGCTCGATGGTGCGCTTGACGAGATCCTCCACGAGGCTCTCCAGCTTCGCCCGGGTCAGCTTCACCTGCAGATGCTTCGGGCCGGACTGATCGGCGGTGATGAACGGCAGGTTGACCTCCGTCTGGGTCTGCGACGACAGCTCGATCTTGGCCTTCTCCGCCGCCTCCTTCAGGCGCTGCAGGGCCAGGCTGTCCTTGCGCAGGTCGATACCCTGCTCCTTCTTGAACTCGTCGGCCAGGTAATCGACCAGCACCATGTCGAAGTCCTCGCCGCCCAGGAAGGTGTCGCCGTTGGTGGACTTCACCTCGAACACGCCGTCGCCGATCTCCAGAATGGAGATGTCGAAGGTGCCGCCGCCCAGATCGTAGACAGCGATGGTGCCGGCTTCCCTTTTGTCCAGCCCGTAGGCCAGCGCCGCGGCGGTCGGCTCGTTGATGATGCGCGGCACTTCAAGGCCGGCGATCTTGCCGGCGTCCTTGGTCGCCTGGCGCTGCGCGTCGTTGAAGTAGGCCGGCACGGTGATCACCGCCTGGCCCACGTCCTCGCCCAGTGCGCGCTCCGCGGTTTCCTTCATCTTCTGCAGGATGAAGGCGGAGATCTGGGCCGGGGAATACTTCTTGCCGCGCGCTTCCACCCAGGCGTCGCCGTTGTCGGCTTTCACCACCTTGTAGGGCACCAGCTCGATATGCTTCTTCACGATGTCGTCGTCATAGCGCCGCCCGATCAGGCGCTTGATGGCGAAGATGGTGTTCT
>DRPD01000408.1 GCA_011374735.1 Thermopetrobacter sp. | reverse complement strand
TCGGCCGGGCCGGTTTTCAATGGTCAGGCGTGGCCCGCGTCGGCGCCAAGAAGCCGTGGCCCACCTGGCGGCCGCCGAAGGAGATGATCGCGCGCGAACTGAGGCAATACGGCCGCCGCCTGCCCGCCGTCATGCAAGGCGGGCCGGACAACCCGCTGGGCGCGCGCGCCATCTATCTGTTTCAGGGCAAGCGCGACACGCTGTATCGCATCCACGGCACCAACGCCCCGCAGAGCATCGGCCGCGCCGTCTCTTCCGGTTGCATCCGCATGCTCAACGAGGAGGTGATCGACCTCTATGAGCGGGTGCGCGTCGGCGCCAGGGTCATCGTCATGTAAGCCATTGCGCCCGGCCGCCCCACCGTTCGGACGGCCGGTTTTTTCACTCGCCCCGGCCCGGTCAATGTCGTAAATAGGATGAACCGGACGACCAATGCGCATGGGGGAGCGTTTCCAGGAATCATGGCTGAGGACGACAAGAAGACCGCCGGCAGGAAGGGCGCGCGCTCGCCGGTCATCGACCTGAAGGCCGAACGGGCGGACGGCGCGGACAAGGCGAAGAAGGGCGGCAAGAAGACGGCCGCCGCCAAGGCCGCCCCACCGCCGGGCAAGGCGAAGAAAGCGCCGCCGAAACCGGCCGGCAAGGCCAAAAAGACCGCCGCCGCAAGCGAAGCCGCCGCCGCGAAAGGCGCGGAGAAAGGCCGCGAGAAGCCACCGCAACAGCCGAAAGAACAGAAGAAAAAGAGCCGCAAGGGCCTGCTCGCCGGCGGCGTGCTGCTCATTGCATTGCTCGCCGCCGGCCTCTGGTTCACGCCCCTGAAACGCTATCTGCCATCATGGCCGCCCCTCGCCGCGTCTGATGGCGCGAAGACGGCCGCGACCGACCAGCCGCTGACACCGGCCGACCAACAGGTGGCGCAAACGCCGCCCGCCGCCACGCCCAAGACCCCCGAACCCCCGCCAGCGGACACGACCCCCACCCCGGGCGGCGATGAGCCCGCCAAGGCCGGGCAAGAAGAACCGCAAAAGAGCCAATCCACCACCACCAAGTCACAGGACACGGCGGCCCCGTCCGGCGATGCCGCCCCGTCCGGGGAAGAGCGCCCCGCCGCCACGGCAACACCTGCCGCCGGCCCGGATCCCGCCATGCAGCGCGAACTGGCGGCGCTGAAGGAGCGCCTGCGGGCGCAGCAAGCGAAACTGACGGCGCTCGCCGCGCTGCAACAGGACATCGCGGCCCTGAAGGAGAAAACCGCCGCCATCGATGGCTTGCACGACGACATCGGGGCGCTGAAGAAGCGGCTGGCGGCGCTGAGCGCCAGCCTTGAGGCGTTGAAGACGCAGGCCGCCCGCGCCCCGGCCACACCACCCATCGGCGCCGCCTATGCCGCCTTGCGCGCCAGGGTGACGGCCGGCCGGCCCTATGCGGCGGAGCTGCGCCGCCTCGCCGCGCTGCTGCCCGCCGCTGAAGGAATCGAAGCCTTGCAGCGCCACGCCGATAAAGGCGTGCCCACCCGCGCCATGCTGAAGACGCGGCTCGACGCGCTGATCACCGCCCGCACGAAACCGACTCGGGAGACGGCAACGCCCGGCCTGATGGACAGGCTGGCCGGCAAGTTCTCCAAACTGGTCAAGGTGCGCCGCGTCGATCAACCCGACTGGCCGGCCGCGCTGCGACAGGCCCGAAGCGCACTTGACGGCGGCAACGTGCCGGCCGCCATCGCCACCTTGCGCAAGCAACCGGGGCAGCCACCGGCCGACATCGCCAGCTGGCTCGCCGCCGCCACCGCCCATGTG
>DRPD01000407.1 GCA_011374735.1 Thermopetrobacter sp. | reverse complement strand
TGTGCTCACGGGCGAACGCCTTGGTGCGCTCCACGTAGTCGTGGATTTCCGGAAACCGCTTCAGGTAGGTCTTGATGTAGTCCGCCGCTTCCGATAGCGGGATGGACAGCTGGCGCGACAGGCCGTGGGCGGAGATGCCGTAGATGATGCCGAAGTTGATCGCCTTGGCCTTGCGCCGGATCATCGGGTCCATGTTCTCCATCGGCACATGGAACATCTCCGCGGCGGTCATGGCGTGAATGTCCAGCCCGTCGCGAAACGCTTCCTTCAGCCTTTTGACGTCGGCCACGTGGGCCAGCACGCGCAACTCGATCTGCGAATAATCGGCGGAGATGAGCTTGTGGCCGTCCGGCGCGGTGAAGGCGGCGCGGATCCTGCGCCCTTCCTCGGTGCGCACCGGGATGTTCTGCAAATTCGGGTCGGTGCTGGCCAGCCGCCCGGTGTTGGTGGCCGCCATGGCGTAGGAGGTGTGCACCCGGCCCGTCCGCGGGTTGATGTGGCTGACCAGCGCCTCCGCGTAAGTGGAGCGCAGCTTGGCCAGCTGCCGCCATTGCAGCACCTTCGCGGCGATCTCCACCCCATCGGCGGCCAGATCTTCCAGCACCTCCACGCTGGTGGAGCGCGCCCCGGTGGCGGTCTTCTTCTCCGCCGCCAGCCCCAGCTTGCCGAACAGGATCTCGCCCAGCTGCTTCGGCGAACCGACGTTGAACGCCTCGCCGGCCAGCTCATGGATCTCCTTCTCCAGCGCCGCCATCTCGGTGGCGAACGCCTGCGACAGGCGCTTGAGCACCGCGCTGTCCACCAGCACGCCTTCGCGCTCCATGTCCACCAGCACCGGGGCCAGCGGGCGCTCCAGCGTCTCGTAAACCGTCACCTTGTGTTCCACATGCAGCCGCGCCTTCAGGAGCAGCCACAGGCGCAAGGTGACGTCGGCGTCTTCGGCCGCGTAGCGGCAGGCGTCTTTCACGTCCACCTTGTCGAAGGTCACCGCCTTCTTGCCCTTGCCGGCCACCTCGGCGTAGCTGATGGGCGTGTGGTTCAAGTGGCGTTTGGCCAGCTCGTCCATGCCATGCCCGCCGCGTCCGGCGTCCAGCACATAGGACAGCAGCATGGTGTCATCGAAGGCGCGGATGCGCACCCCGTGGTTGGCCAGCACCAGATCGTCGTATTTGACGTTCTGGGCGATCTTCAGCACCGCGTCGTCCTCCAGCAGCGGCTTGAGCAGGGCCAGGGCGGCATCGGGGGAGATTTGTTCAATCGCCGCCTCGCCGCTCAGATCGAGGCCACCGTCGCCTGTGGTGTGGCCCACCGGCACATAAGCCGCGCGGCCCGGCGCCAGGGCCAGCGCGAAGCCGACGATGTCGGCCTGCATGGCGTCCAGCGACGTGGTTTCGGTATCGAAGGCGAAGAAGCCTTGCGCGCGCGCTTCGGCCAGCCATTCCTTGAGCCGGCCCGCGTCGGTGATCAGCTCATAGGCGTCATGGTCGAACGGCCCGGCGATCAGCGCGCGCGCCTTCGCCACCACCGGATGTTCTGCCGTCTCCTCGGCCGGTTCGTCGTTCGCCGTCTCCTCGTCGTCATCTCCCTCCGGCGGCCAGTGGGGGGAGGTGACCGCAAGCGGTTCGTAATCGGCGGTGTCCACCCCCAGCGCCTTGGCCACCCGGCTGGTCAGGGTGGTGAACTCCAGCCCCTTCAGAAAGCCGATCAGCGTCGCCGGGTCGGGCCTTCTCACCGCGAAGGTGTCAATCGGCGGCAGGTCGGGCACGTCGTCCTTCAGCGTCACCAGTCGTTTCGAGAGCCGTGCGTCGTCGGCGTGTGCGATCAGCCGCTCGCGGCGCTTCGGCTGCTTGATTTCATCGGCATGGGCCAGCAGGTTCTCCAGATCGCCGTATTCGTTGATGAGCAGCGCCGCCGTCTTCACGCCGATGCCCGGCACGCCGGGGATGTTGTCGGTGGAATCGCCGGCCAGCGCCTGCACGTCGGTGACCTTTTCGGGCGCCACGCCGAATTTCTTCATCACCTCTTCCGGCCCGATCTCGCGATCCTTCATGGCGTCATACATGGTGACGCCATCGCCGATCAGCTGCATCAGATCCTTGTCGGAGGACACGATGTGCACCGTCGCGCCCGCTTCCTTCGCCTGCCGGGCGTAGGTGGCGATCAGGTCGTCGGCCTCATAGCCCTGCAATTCGATGGCCGGCACGTTGAACGCTTCCGTCGCCTGGCGGATCAGGTCGAACTGCGGGATCAGGTCGTCCGGCGGCTCGGGCCGGTTGGCCTTGTAGTCGGGGAAGATGTCATTGCGGAACGTCTCGCGCCCGGCATCGAAGATGACCGCCAGATGCGTGGGCCGTTTGCCCGCGTTCATGCCCATCAGCAGCTTGTGCAGCATCTGCGCGAAGCCGTGCACCGCGCCGACGGGCAGGCCGTCGGAGCGGCGGGTCAGCGGCGGCAGGGCGTGATAGGCGCGGAAGATGAAGCCGGAGCCATCCACCAGCCACAGGTGATCGCCTTTCTTCAGGGGTTTCGTCGCGCTGTCGGCGGGTTCCGTCATGGCCGGCACCATGCCACCAGCCGCGCGGCCTGCCAAGACGTGTTCAGCCCGCCGGCCCCACGACAAGGCGCGTCATGCCGGCGAAAGCCCAGTAGTGTCCAAGGAAATCTCCCAATGCCATCACTCCCACGTCATCTTTCGTCGCTCCCGCGAAAGCGGGAGCCTATGCGGCTTTTCAACAAACCGGACGGCGCGGAAAAGCCCTTGGCACATCAAGTGCTTCTGTCAAAAGGCCATCATCCTGCCGAGATGCCGCATGGATGCCCGCTTACGCGGGCATGACGGTTTTGGGCAGCAATGGAAAACAAGCCCTGGCATCTGGAAAACACTTCAAGCCGCTATAATTCCAGAGAAATTTCATGTGCGCTCAATTCTTCCTTGGACACCACTGGGCGAAAGCCGGCATCTCGGGCCGCAAGCGCATGAGTCTCCGGCATGGGATTGAAGGCTTTCGCCGGAATGACGAGAATGGTGGAGGCGGCTCAGGCGCGCGGCGAGACGAGGCCGCGGTTGATCAGCATCTCGGCGATCTGCACGGTGTTCAGCGCCGCGCCCTTGCGCAGATTGTCCGACACCACCCACAGATCCAGCCCTGAGTCCACGGTCGAATCGACGCGGATGCGCGACACGTAGGTGGCGTAATCGCCCACGCACTCGATGGGCGTCACGTAGCCGCCGTCCTGGCGCTTGTCCACCACCAGCACGCCCGGCGCCTCGCGCAAGATGGCCCGCGCCTCCTCGTCGTCGGCCTGCTCCTGAAACTCGATGTTCACCGCCTCGCCGTGACC
>DRPD01000406.1 GCA_011374735.1 Thermopetrobacter sp. | reverse complement strand
CGGTGATGCGGCCGTAGTCGGGCACGAAGTTGTTGTAGGGGTCTTCGGTGGTCACCCGGCACTGGATGGCGTGGCCGTTGAGCGTGATATGCGCCTGATCGGGCACGAAGCATGTCGCGCCTTCGCCGATTGTCGCGCCCTCGGCGATGCGGATCTGCGCCTTCACGATGTCGATGCCGGTCACTTCCTCGGTGACCGTGTGCTCCACCTGGATGCGTGGATTGACCTCGATGAACCAGAACTCGCCGCTCTCGGCGTCCATCAGGAATTCCACCGTGCCGGCCAGCTGGTAGCCCGCCTTGCGCCCCAGCCGCAGCGCCGCCTCGCACAAGGCTCCGCGCTGCTCATCGGAGAGATAGGGCGCCGGGGCGCGCTCCACCACCTTCTGATTGCGCCGCTGCACGGAGCAGTCACGCTCATACAGATGCACCAGATTGCCATGCAGGTCGCCCAGCAGCTGCACCTCCACGTGGCGCGCCCGCTCCACCAGCTTTTCCAGATACACCTCGTCGTTGCCGAACGCGTTGAGCGCCTCGCGGCGGCCCTCCAGCACGTTGTGCTCCAGCTCTTCCGGCGACCGGATGACCCGCATGCCGCGCCCGCCGCCGCCCCAGCTGGCCTTCATCATCACCGGATAGCCGATCTCGTCGGCCAGCCTCTTCACCTGCTCCATGTCGTCCGGCAGCGGCCCGGTGGCCGGCATGACGGGCGTGCCGGCCTCTTCGGCCAGCTTGCGGGCCGATACCTTGTTGCCCAGCTGGCGCATCACGTCCGGCGGCGGGCCGATCCAGATCAGCCCGGCGTCGATGACGGCTTCGGCGAAGTCGGGATTTTCCGACAGGAAGCCATAGCCCGGATGAATGGCGTCGGCGCCGGCCTCCTTCGCCACCCGCAGGATGTCGTCGATGGACAGATAGGCCTTCACCGGCCCCAGCCCATGGCCGACCAGATAGGATTCATCGGCCTTGAAGCGGTGCAGCGACAGCTTGTCCTCGTCGGCGTGGATGGCCACGGTGCCGATGCCCAGCTCGCTGGCGGCGCGCATGACGCGGATGGCGATTTCGCCTCGGTTGGCGACGAGCAGCTTGCGGATTTTCCTGCGGGCCACGGGTGCCTCCCTGTGCCTGTCCCGATGTTTCGGCAGCAGATAGCGAATTTTTCCCGCCCGCGCCAGTGGCACCGGTTGCGGGCGCCGTTTCCGCGAAGCGGAATGCAAAATGCGCGCCCGCCCCTTACACTACTTCCTGTCATGCGGGCCTCGGCAGGGGAGGGCGGCGACATGGAAGGCTGGTTCACGGCGGAATTCCTGGCCCGGGCGCAATTCGCCTTCACGGTGTCCTTTCACATCATCTTTCCGGCCTTCTCCATTGGCCTGGCCAGTTTTCTCGCGGTGCTGAACGGCCTGTGGCTGTATACGCGCGACGCCACCTATCTCCGCCTGTTCGAATACTGGAAGAAGATCTTCGCGGTGGTGTTCGGCATGGGCGTGGTGTCGGGGCTGGTGATGTCCTACGAGTTCGGCACCAACTGGGCCGCCTTCTCCGACAAGGCGGGGCCGGTGATCGGCCCGCTGCTGGCCTATGAGGTGATGTCCGCCTTCTTCCTGGAAGCGGGCTTTCTGGGCATCATGCTGTTCGGGCGCCAGCGGGTGGGCGACGCGCTGCACATGGCGGCCACCGCCATCGTCGCCGTCGGCACCCTCATCTCGGCCTTCTGGATCCTGTCGGTGAACTCGTGGATGCAGACCCCGGCCGGCTTCACCGTCGGGGCCGACGGGCGCTTCCTGCCGGCCGACTGGTGGGCCATCATCTTCAACCCGTCGTTTCCCTATCGCCTGGTGCACATGGTGCTGGCGGCGTTTCTCACCACCGCCTTCGTGGTCGGCGCGGTGAGCGCCCTGCACCTGTTGCGCGACAGCGCCGACAAGGCGGCGCGGCGCGGCTTTTCCATGGCCATGTGGATGGCGGCGCTGGTCACGCCGGTGCAGATCTACGTTGGCGACCTGCATGGGCTGAACACCTTGCATCATCAGCCGCTGAAGGTGGCGGCCATGGAAGGGCATTTCGAACGCGAAGGGGACAATCAGCCGATCTATGTGTTCGGCATCCCCGACCGCGAGCGGGAGCGGCTGAAATACGCCATCGGCATCCCCTATCTCGGCTCGCTCATCCTCACCCACACCTGGAACGAGCAGATCAAGGGGCTGAAGGAGTTCCCGAAGGAGGAGTGGCCGCCATTGGGCACCGTGTTCTTCAGCTTCCGCATCATGGTGGCCATCGGCTTCCTGATGCTGGGCCTGGGGCTGTGGAGCCTGTGGGCGCGCTGGCGCGGCCGGCTGTATGAGAGCCGGGCGCTGCACCGCGCGGCGCTCCTCATGGGGCCGTCGGGCTTCATCGCCATTCTGGCCGGCTGGTTCACCACCGAGGTGGGGCGGCAGCCATGGCTGGTGTATGGCCATCTGCGCACCGCGGAAGGACTGTCGCCGGTGGACGCCCCGGCCGTGGCGGCGTCGCTGGCCGGGTTCGTCATCGTCTATGTCTTCGTGTTCGGGGCCGGCATCTACTATCTGCTGCGGCTGATGAACATGCCGGTGCAACAGGCGGCGGCGCCGCCGCCGGCCGAGGTGGCGGAGCCGACACCGGTGCTGGCGCCGCAGTTCGACCCGGACTTCCTGCCGCCGGAGGATGACGGGCGGCGGGGGCGCTGAGCAGGGAGGAGCGGCCATGGAACTGGATCTGGCGTTCATCTGGACGGCGATCATCGGCCTGGCGGTGTTGCTGTATGTGATTCTCGACGGCTTCGACCTGGGTGTCGGCATCCTGTTTCCGCTGGGCCGCGACGACAAGCAGCGCGACGTGATGATGAACGCCATCGCCCCGGTGTGGGACGGCAACGAGACGTGGCTGATCCTCGGCGGCGGCGGGCTGTTCGCGGTGTTTCCGCTGGCCTATGGCGTCATCCTCTCCGCCCTCTATGTGCCCATCATCGTCATGCTGCTGGCGCTCATCTTCCGTGGCGTGGCGTTCGAATACCGCTGGCGCACCGTGCGCTGGAAGAAGGTGTGGGACGCCGCCTTCTTCGGCGGGTCGCTGGTCGCGGCGTTCGCGCAGGGCATCGCCCTGGGGGCGCTGGTACAGGGCATTCCGGTGGCCGGTCGCGCCTATGCCGGCGGCTGGTTCGACTGGCTGACGCCGTTCTCGCTGCTCACCGGCGTGGCGGTGGTGACCGGCTATGCGCTGCTGGGCGCCGCGGTGCTGATCTACAAGACGGAAGGCGACCTGCAGCAGCGGATGCGTCGTTACGCCTTCCGGCTGGGCATCGCCACCCTGGCGTTCATGGGGCTGGTGAGCCTCCTCACGCCGCTGTTGCAGCCGGTGTATTTCAGCCGCTGGTTCAGCCTGCCGGGCAGCCTGTGGACGATGGTGGTGCCGGTCTTCATGCTGGTGCTCACCTGGCTGTTCTTCACCGGCCTGCGCGACGGGCGGGAGCTGCAACCGTTCCTCGCTGCGCTGGGCTTCTTCGTGGCCGGGTTCATGGGTATTGGTATCAGTTTCTATCCCTACATGGTGCCGCCGGCCCTGACCATCTGGGATGCGGCGGCGCCACGGGAGACGCTGCGCTTCGCGCTGATCGGCACGGTGGTGCTGTTGCCGCTGATCCTGGCCTATACGGCCTATGCCTACTGGGTGTTCCGCGGCAAGGTGCGCGAGGATGAAGGATACCACTGAGCGCCGGCCGCTATGGCGCCGCCTGCTGTGGTTCGTGGCGCTGTGGCTGGCCGGTGTGGCCGCCATCGGGCTGCTGGCGCTGCTGCTGCGCTGGCTGCTGTCTCCGGGCGGCGGGTGAGGGATTAGGGTCTGGTCTCAATAAATGCGTCGATGCCAGCGGCATTTTCGCAAAATGGCGCCCGAAGGGGCTGGCGAAAATGCCAGTCCACGCGTAAAGGCATTTGACAATATAAGCATTTTCGCCAGACTGGCGCGGCGGATTTATTGAGACCAGACCCTAAGTCGTGTCGAGAAAGGCGCGGATGTCGGCCAGCACGGCGTCGAACATGTCTTCGGTCAGCCGGCCGGTCTGGGTGTTGTAGCGCGAGCAGTGATAGCTGTCGAACAGCCGCCGGCCGCCCGGCAGATCGTGGCTGGCCCCATGCCCGAAGCGGTGCCGGGCCCGCACCAGCGAATGGGCCATCAACACCGCGTCGTGGGCGATGCGCCCCAGCGCCAGCACGGCGCGCACCCGCGGCCGGGCGGCGAACTCGCCGGTCAGAAACTCATTGCAGGCGCGGATCTCCGCCGGCGTCGGCTTGTTCTGCGGCGGCACGCAGCGCACGGCGTTGATGATCACCGCGTCGCGCATCTTCACCCCGTCGTCGGGCCGCGCGTCATATTCACCCATCGCGAACCCGTGGCGGATCAGCGCGCCATAGAGCATCGCCCCGGCGTGATCGCCGGTGAACGGCCGGCCGGTGCGGTTCGCCCCGCGCAGGCCCGGCGCCAGCCCGACGATCATCAGCCGCGCGTCATCGGCGCCGAACGGCGGCACCGGGGCGTTGAACCAGTCCGGATGCGCCCTGCGTTGGTCGGCGAGAAAGGCGGCCAGTCTGGGGCAGCGCGGGCAATCGGCCGGGGGCAGGCGGCCGGAATCAGGCTTCGACGTCATCGTCGGCCCGCGCCGGGTCGTCATCGGCGGCGTTGTCTCGCGGCGGACGGTCTTCATGGCGGCGGCCCACCTGCTGCTCCAGATCCACCAGATCGACGAAGGCGTCGGCCTGGCGGCGCAGGTCGTCGGCGATCATCGGCGGGCGCACCGCCATGGTGGAGATCACCGTCCCCCGGCAGCCCATGTCCTGCACCGCCTCCACCAGCGAGCGGAAGTCGCCATCGCCCGAGAACAGGATGACATGATCCAGCTTCGGCGCCAGGCGCATCATGTCCACCGCCAGCTCGATGTCCATGTTGCCCTTCAGCTTGCGCCGGCCGGCG
>DRPD01000405.1 GCA_011374735.1 Thermopetrobacter sp. | reverse complement strand
GTTGGTCATCAGCGACGCATCGGCCAGCTTCATCATGCCCTTGATGTAGCTGGGGTGGGTGATGATCCTGAGATACGGCTCCATGACCTTCGGATCGCCCATCTTGACCATGGTCTCCAGCAGCCGCGGGTCGCCCATCATCGCCATGTAGTTGCCCAGCATCGCCGGATTGCCGGCGCTCATCAGGGCGTTCAGGAAGGCCGGATTGGCCGCCGCCCGCAGCCACGCCGCCATCAGCGTCGGGTCGGCCATGTTCAGCATCCCTTCCATCATCTTCGGGTTGCTGATGATGCCCAGGAACGAGGCGATCTGATTGGCCGACGGCGCGCTGGCGGAGAACCGCCGCGTCCATGCCGGGTCGCTGAGGCTCTTGATCCATTCCGCCGGGTTGGCGAACGGCGGCGCCTGCCGGGCCCTGGCCGCGCCGGGCGGCATGGCAACGAGCGACAGCGCCAGAATGGCGAGCGGCAGGCGAGGGAAGGAGGGCATGGCGTTACCTCGTGACTGACGACCGGCCGGGTCGTCATTGATGCAGAAAGCGGCCCCGCCCGCAAGGGCGGGGACGGTGTGGCGAATGATCACTTTTTCTTCTGTGCCTTGTAGGCTTCCGCCGCCTTCTTCAGGTCGGCGTCGGAGAGCTTCTTGTGCACGTTGGGATCATAGGTGCTGCCCAGTTGCTGATAGATGCCGTCCAGTTGGGCATGGCAGGTGCTGCACCAGGCGCCGTATTCGCCGAACATCTGCGCCGCCGATGACCAGATGGGGCGGCTGGCCTCCGACCACATCTTGAACATCCGCCCCATCATCCGCATCATCGAATCGGTCATCGCGCGGGTGGCCTCGCTATAGGCCTCCGTGCCGCTGGCATCCGGCTTCTTCGCCTCTTCGGCCAGCGCCGCGGGCGCGGCCGCCAGGGCCGCGCCGAGAACGGCCGCCAACATCACCTTGCGCATCGTCTTTCCCTCCTGTCGCGGTTCAACAAGGGCGGCCGGTGCCGCCTTGCGCCCCCCATGTGAAGCTCCCATATAACATATTCCTAATATATTATACAAGGTCCCTGTGACATTCCATCACGATCGCGCCACCGAAAAGGCCCGCCGGGGGCGGGCCTGCATCGTGGTCGGATGGTGGGAGTATGCGTGAAGAGGCGGGGCGTCAGGCGGCGGTGTGTTCGCCGGCCCCGGCCGGGGTGGCGCAATAGAGGTTGTAGAGCGTGCCCATGATCTGCGCCGCCTCGTCGGAGGCCAGCGAATAGAAGATGGATTGCGCCTCGCGCCGCGTCTTGACCAGGTTTTCGCGCCGCAACACCGCCAGATGCTGCGACAGCGCCGACTGGTTCAGCCCGATGAGCTTCTCCAGCTCGCCGACCGAGCGTTCCTTTTCGGCCAGATGGCACAGAATCAACAGCCGCCATTCGTTGGCCATGGTTTTCAACAGCGTGCTGGCCTTGCCGGCACTGTTCTGCAGCTTCCCGATGTCCATGTCTTCCCCGTCGTCAAAGGATCCGTTGATCGTTCATCGAACGCGTGGGCGGGCAAACCCGCACGGGCGATGTCCGGAGGCCACCGTCATCGCGCCGCATCCCGTCCGTTCCATCCTGCCTGCGCTTTCCATATTATGCGTATATGAGAATATGCGCAAGCCTGCGCGCCGCCCCGGGTTTTCCCCGCCCAAGGATGCAAGGAGTTGAATGTTTATGCGCGCCGGGGCATAAATGCGCCCGGCAAGCACCGGGGAAGGGGCCGCGTCGCCGGCCGCGTTGATGAGAAAGGGGAGCATGATGGAAGAATTGAGCGTCAGCACGCTGATGGGGATCGTCGGCCTCGTGATCGGGCTGGGCCTGGGCGCGGTCATCCACCGCACCAATTTCTGCGCCATGGGCGCGGTGTCGGACATCATCTCGTTCGGCGACTGGAAGCGCATGCGGGCCTGGGCGCTGGCCGCGGCGGTGGCCATGCTGGGCACCCAGGCGCTGTATCTGGCCGGCCCCC
>DRPD01000404.1 GCA_011374735.1 Thermopetrobacter sp. | reverse complement strand
GGGCGTTGGCCAGCAGGTTCTGCACCACCTGGGCCAGCCGGGTGTCATGGCCCAGCACCGCGTAGGCCTTGAGCTCGTCCAGGCCGGCCGGCGGCGGGGCGATCACCAGATCGATGGGCGCGTCGCCGGGGCGCGCCGTCTCGTTGGCCAGCGCCACCAGGGTGCGCAGCAGTTCGGCCACGTTGACCTCCTCCGCATGCGCGCGGGCCAGCTCGGCATCGAGACGCGAGGCGTCGGAGATGTCGGAAATCAGCCGGTCGAGACGCTTCACGTCGTCGGTGATGATCTCCACCAGCCGCCGCCGCTGCTCCTCGGTGCGCGCCAGGCGCAGGGTCTCCACGGCGGAGCGCAGCGAGGTGAGCGGATTCTTCAGCTCATGGGCCACATCCGCCGCGAAGGCCTCGATGGCGTCGATGCGGTCATACGGCGCCCGCGTCATGTCGCGCAGGGCGCCGGAGAGGTGGCCGATCTCGTCGCGGCGCTGGGTGAAATCGGGGATCTCGACGCGGTTGTCGATGCCGCGGCGCACCTTCTCCGCGGTGCGCGCCAGGCGGCGGATCGGCTCGGCGATCTGGCTGGCCAGGAACACCGACAGCAGCAGGGTGACGATGCCGGCGATGACGAACATCATGACCACCACGCGGCGTTCCTTTTGCAACACCGCGTCGATCTCGCCGCCACGGGTCGACAACAGCAGCGCGCCAAGCACCGCCTTGTAACGCTGGATCGGGGTGGCCACGGTGACCACGATCTCGCCCTTGTCATTGAGGCGCACCACCGATACCGAGGCGCCGTTGAGCGCCGCGTTGACCTCCGGGAACGACTTGCCGTTCTCCAGCCCGTATTCCTTCTGGCGCGGGTAGTCGTGGCCGAGCAGCTTCTTGTTCAGCCATTGCCAGAGGCGGTCGAAGAGGCCGCGCCGGGGCGGCTCGACGGGTGGCAGGTCGAGGCGCAGAATGCCGCCGAAGCCATACAGATGGCGGGTGTCCACGGAGAGCACCCCCTCGCGGTCGTAGATGCGGGCGATGGTGCCGGTGGACACCACCAGCCGGCGCAACACCGGGCCGGCCTGCTCCGGGCGGATCAGGAAGTCGAGGCGCGACGGATCGGCGATGGCGCGCGGGCGCTTGTCGCCACCTTCCACCAGGCGGTCGGGATCGACGATGATGTCGCCGGTATCGACGCTGGCCGCGGAGGCCACGGCGGCGGCCATGATGCGGGCCTGGGTCATCAGCGAATCGACGCGCGAATCGATCAGGTTCTCGCGCAGCTGGTTGAAATACAGAATGCCCGACACCAGCACGAAAAGGCCGGTCAGGTTGATGAGAATGACCCGGGTGAGCAGCGATTTCGGGCGCAGCGCGGCCAGCCAGTGCAGGGGGCCGCGCACCTCTTCCTCGCGCTCGTCGTCACGGTCGTCGTCGGCGGCCGGCGACGGTGAGGGCGGCGTGGCGGGCTTCTCTTCGCGCGGCCGGATGTCGGTCTTCATCTCCATGGGCGGCGATCATAGCACAGATCGGACATAGGGCGGGATGTGGCGGCACTGTCATGGCGCGGCGACTTCCTGCCCTCCCCGTTTCCCCAAACGGGGCGTGTGATCAGCGCATCCGTCAAGGTCATGTTCGTTATGCCGACGAAGGCCCATTGGCGTCCAAAACCGTCATGCCCTTGATGAGCGGGCATCCATGCCGAATCTCGTTCTTGCCGCGAGATTTCGGTGGAAGCATCTGAAACACCGGAGGTCATACGCACCGCCAAAGCGTGTTGCTCTGCCGCATGGGCTCCCGCTTTCGCGGGAGCGACGAAAAGGAAAGACGGAAATGATGTGATCTGGAGCTTTCCCCGGGCACTACTGAGCTTGCGCCGGCATGACGAGGGCCGGAAAAGTGGTGGGAATCGTGCCTTATCCTCATTCCTCGCGGAAGCGGTAACCCACGCCATAGAGCGTCTCGATGGCGTTGAAGTCGGGATCGACGGCCTTGAACTTCTTGCGCAGGCGCTTGATGTGGGAATCGATGGTGCGGTCGTCCACATACACCTGATCGTCATAGGCGGCGTCCATCAGCGCGTCGCGCGACTTCACGATGCCGGGGCGCTGGGCCAGGGCCTGCAGGATCAGGAACTCCGTCACCGTCAGGGTCACCGGCTGGCCGCCCCAGGTGCAGGAATGGCGGTCGGCGTCCATCACCAGCTTGCCGCGCTCGATGACCCGGCTCCGCTGCGCCTCCTCGCCGCCTTCGGCGCGGTATTGCGAGCGGCGCAGCACGGCGCGCACCCGCTCCACCAGCAGGCGTTGCGAGAACGGCTTGCGGATGTAATCGTCGGCCCCCAGCTTCAGGCCGAACAGCTCGTCGATCTCGTCATCCTTGGAGGTGAGGAAGATCACCGGCAGGTTGGACTTCTGGCGCAGGCGGCGCAGCAGCTCCATGCCGTCCATGCGCGGCATCTTGATGTCGAAGATGGCGATGTCGGGCGGATTTTCCTCCAGCCCCTGCAGGGCGGACACGCCGTCGGTGTAGGTGCGGGTCTGATAGCCTTCCGCCTCCAGCGCCATGGACACGGAGGTGAGGATGTTGCGGTCGTCGTCAACGAGAGCGATGGTCGGCATCTTCTTTCCCATGCGGGGTTGTCCTTGCGCGTTGTTGCCTCTAGCCCCGGAACCGGGAGGAAATGTGGCGTCGCCGCCGGAAGCCATGCTCCGACTTTCGTCTCATGGAACATAAGAGATGCGAAGGCCATGTGCAAAACGCCGCCGCCGCTTGCCTTTTGGCCGGGCCTTCGCTAACGCGGAGCCACACCGACGATGACGACAGCGGAGGATCAGCAGATGCGCCCATCGGGCCGCCAACACGACGAGATGCGCGCCGTGACCATCGACACCGGCGTGTCGCGCCATGCGGAAGGCTCGTGCCTGATTTCCATGGGCCACACCCGGGTGCTGTGCACGGCTTCCGTGGAGGAGGCGGTGCCGGGCTGGCTGCGGGGCCTGGGGCGCGGCTGGGTGACGGCGGAATACGGCATGCTGCCGCGCGCCACCTCGGAGCGCACGCGGCGCGAGGCGGCGGCCGGCCGGCAGTCGGGGCGCACCCAGGAAATTCAGCGGCTGATCGGCCGCAGCTTGCGGGCGGTGGTCGATCTGGAGGCGCTGGGTGAGCGGCGCATCGTCATCGACTGCGACGTGCTGCAGGCCGACGGCGGCACCCGCTGCGCCTCCATCACCGGCGGCTGGGTGGCGCTGCGGCTGGCGGTGGACTGGATGCTGAAGCGCGGCATGTTGAGCGACGATCCGATCCGCGATCACGTGGCCGCCGTCTCGTGCGGCGTGCATGGCGGCGCCGTGGTGCTCGATCTCGACTACGCGGAGGACAGCGAGGCGGAAACGGACGCCAATTTCGTCATCACCGGCGCCGGCGGGCTGGTGGAGATTCAGGCGACGGCGGAAGAGGAGCCGTTCTCGGAGGAGCAATTCCACCAGATGCTGAAGCTGGCGCGGGCCGGCATCGCTGATCTGATCGCCGCGCAAGCGCGGGCCACGGCGGAGGTGACAACGTAATGCGCCCCCTGGCGACGGGAGAGACCATCGTCATCGCCTCGCACAATCCGGGCAAGGTGCGCGAGATCGCCGCGCTGCTGGAGCCGTTGGGTTTTTCCGTCGTCTCGGCCGGTGAGCTTGGGTTGCCCGAACCGGTGGAGGACGGCGCGACGTTCACGGACAACGCGCTGATCAAGGCGCGCGCCGCGGCCTCCGCTTCGGGCCGGGTGGCGCTGGCCGACGATTCGGGGCTGTGCGTGGCGGCGCTCGATGGCGCGCCGGGCATTCATTCGGCGCGCTGGGGCGGGCCGGAGAAGGACTTCGCGCGGGCCATGCGGCTGGTGGAGGAGGAGTTGCAGGCGAAGGGCGCAGTGACGCCGGAACAGCGCAGGGCGCATTTCGCTTGCGCGCTGGCGCTGGCCTGGCCGGACGGCGCGGCGGAAACCTTCACCGGCGAGGTGCATGGCCGGCTCGTCTGGCCGCCGCGCGGCGAGAAGGGCTTCGGGTACGATCCGGTGTTCGTGCCCGACGGGCACGACATCACCTTCGGCGAGATGGAGCCGGAGAAGAAGCACGCCATGAGCCACCGCGCGCGGGCCTTCGCGAAACTGCTCGACGCACTCCGCGCCGCCAAGGATGGCTCATGACGCGGGCGCTCATCATCTGCGGGCTGCACGATCTGCCCAGGCTCGCCGCCGACCATCGACAGGCGCACGTGGCGGGGTTTCTGGCCGCGGCGTCCGAACACCCGCCGCTGCCGGTGGCGGAAGAGCGGCGGCTGCGCCTGAGCTTTCATGACGTGGCGATGCCGTTGCCGGGCTTCACCCCGCCTTCGGCGGAACAGATGGCGCGGCTGATCGGTTTCGTGCGCGGCTGGCGCGATGCTGGAGCGGGACCGCTGATCTCGCACTGCTTCGCCGGCATTTCGCGTTCCACCGCCGGGGCGTTCATCGCCCGCTGCGTCCTCGAAGAGGAGCGCGACGAGATGGACATCGCGCAACAGCTTCGGGGCATCGCGCCCACCGCCACGCCCAATCCGCTGATGGTGGCGCTGGCCGACGAATTGCTGGAGCGCGACGGGCGGATGGTGGCGGCCATCGCGGCCATCGGCCGCGGCGAAGATGCCTACGCCGGGGATGTGAGCATCTGGCCGTTGTGAATCTGGTTGATCCCTTTGGCCGGGTTGGCGGACGGGCCTTGCGGCTGATATGCATCCGCTCATGTCCAGCCGCTTGGATACGCCGCGCCGCGTCGGCCTGCTCGTCACCTGCTTGATGGACGCCATGCGGCCCGCCGCGGCGTTCGCCACGGTGCGGCTGCTGGAGGCGGCGGGGTTCACGGTGGACGTACCACGGGCGCAGACCTGTTGCGGCCAGCCGGGCTACAATGGCGCCGATGAACAGACGGCGCGGGCGCTGGCGCGGCGGGTGATGGAGATGTTCGCCGATCATGAGGCGGTCATCGTGCCGTCGGGTTCCTGCGCCGGGATGCTGATCCATCACTATCCGAAGCTGTGCGCGCCCGGCACGGCGGAACACGCGGCGGCGGCGCTGGCGGCGAAGACATCGGAGTTGTGCGCGTTTCTTCATCGGCACGATGTTCAACCGCTGGAGAAACGCTGGCGGGGCGGCAAGGTGGTGTGGCACGACTCCTGCGCCTCCTTGCGCGAAAGCAGCACGGCCGAAGCGGCGCGGGCGGTGCTTGGGAAGATCGACGGCCTCGACCTCATGGAAGCGGCGGAGGCGGAAAGCTGCTGCGGCTTCGGCGGGCTGTTCGCCGTGAAGCTGCCGGAGCTGTCGCTGGAACTGGCCGACCGCAAGATCGCGGCGCTCATGGCGACGGGGGCGGACATCGTCTGCGGGCCTGATCCGGGCTGCCTCTTGCATCTTGAAAGTCGCATCCGGGCGCGAGACCTGCCTTTGCGGGTGATGCACGTGGCGGAACTGCTGGCCGGGGAGGCGCCGTCATGAGCTTCCGCGCCCGCAGCCGCGCCGCGCTGGCCGACGCCGCCTTGCAGAAGGCGCTGGCCAACGTGCCACCCGGTTTCGTCGCCAAGCGGGCCAGGGCGGTGGCGGCGTGGGCGGATTTCGAGAGTGTCCGGAAAACCGCGGCGGCGCACAAGCGCGCCGTGCTGGCCGATCTGGAGACGCATCTCGCCCGCTTCACGGAACGGGCGGAGGCGGCGGGGGCGCGGGTGCATCGGGCGGCAAACGCCGGGCGGGCGCGGGCCGTCATCACCGGCATCCTGCGGCGGGCGGGCGCGCGGGCGGTGGTGAAGGGCAAGTCGATGGTCTCCGAGGAGATCGACCTGACGGCGGCGCTTGAAGAGGCCGGGTTCGCGGTCACGGAAACCGACCTGGGCGAATACATCATCCAGCTCAGACACGAACGGCCCAGCCACATCATCGCCCCGGCGGTGCACTTGAGCCGCGAGCAGATCGCGGCCGATTTCCTCAACGCCCATGATGACCTGCCGCCCGATCGCGACATGGCGGACAACGCGGCGCTGGTGGAGGAAGCGCGGGCCGTGTTGCGGCAACGGTTCTGCGCGGCGGATGCCGGGATCATCGGGGCCAACGCGCTGATCGCGGAGACCGGCACCACGATGCTGGTGACCAACGAGGGCAACGGCGATCTGTGCGCCAATCTGCCCCGGCTGCTGATCGTCATCGCCAGCATCGAGAAGCTGGTGGTCGACTTCGCCGGCGCGGCCAACCTCATCCGGCTGCTGGCGCGCTCCGCCACGGGGCAGGAGATTTCCGTCTATACCTCCTTCTTCACCGGCGTGCGGCGCGATGACGAGGCGGGCGGGCCGGAAGAGATGCACATCGTGCTGCTGGACAACGGGCGGCGGGCGCTTCTGGGCACGCCGTTCTCCGACATGCTGGCCTGCATCCGCTGCGGGGCGTGCCTGAACCATTGCCCGGTGTTTCAGGCCGTCGGCGGGCATGCCTATGGGGATGTCTATCCCGGCCCGATGGGGCTGGCGCTGCAACCGGCCCTGAAGCCGGCGGCGCTGGAAGACGGGATCATCGAGGGCTGCACCATGTGCGGGCGCTGCGCCGAGGTGTGCCCGATGCTCATCCCCCTGCCCGATCTGATCCGCCAACACCGCTTCAGGGCGCACGAGAAGGGATATGGCGCGCGCGCTGTCCGTGGCGGGCTGAGGCTGTGGGCGTGGCTGGCGGCGCGGCCCGCCGCCTATCGGCTGGCGACGCGGCTGGGCGGGTGGCTGCTGCGGCGCTTTCCCATGCTGGCGCGGGCCCGCGGGCGCAAGCTGCCGGCGCCCGCAGGCGCGCCGTTCATGGTGCGGAGGCGCTCATGAGCGACCTGGCGCAACCATTCATCGACAAGGCGGAACGGGCCGGGGCGGCGGTGGTCGCCTGCGCCGGGCTGGAAAAGCTGCCGGGCGTCGTCGCCGGGCTGCT
>DRPD01000403.1 GCA_011374735.1 Thermopetrobacter sp. | reverse complement strand
TGCCGGACGGCCATGATGAGGCCATCTTCGGAGCGCGCCGTCACCATCAGTTCATCAGGCAAGGTGGCCGCGTCGATGATCAGCGAATGATAACGCGTCGCGGTGAACGGATCGGGCAGGCCCTTCAGGATGCCCGCGCCGTCATGACGCACGCGCGACGTCTTGCCGTGCATGAGGGTGGGGGCGCGC
Source organism: Thermopetrobacter sp. (assembly GCA_011374735.1). Taxonomy (GTDB): domain Bacteria; phylum Pseudomonadota; class Alphaproteobacteria; order Rhizobiales; family Aestuariivirgaceae; genus Thermopetrobacter. Next base: position 2,700 of record DRPD01000403.1, on the reverse strand, counting down.
ACGATCTTCGCGCCGAAGGCCGCGCCGATGCTCTGATGGCCCAGGCAGACGCCCAAGAGCGGCACCGTGCCGGCCGCGGCCTTCACCAGATCGATGCAGATGCCGGCCTCGGCCGGGGTGCATGGGCCGGGGGAGAGCACGATGCCGGCCGGGCGCATGGCCAGCGCCTCGCTCACCGTCAGCGCGTCGTTGCGCACCACGCGCGTCTCGGCCCCCACCTCGCCGAGATAGTGCACGAGGTTGTAGGTGAAGCTGTCGTAGTTGTCGATCAGCAGCAACATGGGGCCTTGCCTACCACAGGGAGAACGGGATTCCCAAAGGGAAATGCATCCCGCTCACGATGACATAAAATTTGCGTAAAGCGGTGGGAATAACCACCGGATCGTGATAGGAAGATCGGCCATGACACAAGGCGGGAAAGCATCGATTTCGACCAGACGGGATGCCTTGCGGCTGCTGGCCGCGGGGGCGGCGGCGGGCGCATTGGCCCGCCCGGCGGTGGCGCAATCGATCACCATCACCAATTTCAACCGCGTGCAGCGGCGCACCGCCCATACCATCAGCGGCGTCGTCGCCGATTCGCGGGACGTCTGGCCGATCATCGACGCGATGAGCGAGCGGCGGCTGGAGGAGGCCATCGCCCGCTATGAGCTGATCGCCCGCTCCGGTGGCTGGCCGCGCATGCCGCGCGTGCGCCGGCTGCCCGCCTACAGCTACGGCCGGGCGGTGGAGGTGCTGCGCCAGCGGCTGATCCGCGAAGGCTGGCTCGATGCGCGATACGCCCGCGGCAAACGCTATGACAAGCCGGTGATCAAGGCCGTGCAGCGTTTCCAGCGCAACATGGGGTTGCAGCCGTCCGGCCACGTGGACGCGCGCACCCGCGCCGCGCTCGACGTGACGGTGGAGGAGCGGCTGGACACCCTGTATGCCAATCTGCCCCGGGTGGCGGCGCTGAAGAAGGGGGTGGCGGCGCGCTATATCGTCGTCAACATCCCCGCGACGCTGCTGGAGACGGTGGAGGGCGGCCGCGTGTATTCGCGCCACAACGTGATCGTCGGCATGCCGGACAGGCCGTCGCCGTCGCTGATCTCCAAGGTGTCGCAGCTCAACTTCAATCCCTACTGGAACGCGCCGCGCTCCATCGTCATCAGGGACATCATCCCCAAGGCGCAAAAGGACTGGCGCTTCCTCAAGCAGATGGGCATCCGCATCTTCGATGGCTACAACGGCCCGGAGGTGGATCCGGCCCGGATCGACTGGAACACCATCGATCCGAAGCGCTATTTCTTCCGCCAGGACCCGGGCAAGGAAAACGCCATGGCCACGGTGAAGATCAACTTCAACAACCGCTATGCCGTCTATCTGCACGACACGCCGACCAAGAATCTGTTCCGGGCCAGCGAGCGCTATTTCTCCTCCGGCTGCGTGCGCATCGAGAAGGTGCACACGGTCACCGAATGGATCCTGCGCGACACGCCGGGCTGGAACGCGGCGCGCATCGCCGGCGTGGTGAAAAGCGGCGAGCGCATCGACGTGAAAGTGGTCAACCCGCCGTCGGTCATCATGGCCTATCTGACCGCCTGGGTGAGCGGCGACGGCAATGTGCACTTCCGCGACGACATCTACCGGCTGGACGGCACCGGCTTCGTCATCGGCCAGCCGAAGCCGGTGGGCCGGCGTGTCACGCAGCCCGGTTGAGCCGCGCTCAGCCCTTCAGCACGAAGGTAACCTTCATGGCGACGCGCCAGCGGGCCACCTTGCCGCCTTTCACGTCGCACTTGATGTCCTTCACCCACACGCCCTTCACCTCATCGAGGGTCTTTTCGGCGCGTTCGATGCCGTTCTGAATGGCGTCCTCGATGCTCTTGTCGGAAGACGCCATCAATTCGATGACCTTGGCCACGGACATGAGTGTTCCTCCCTGTGTCGTTGGTGTCCAGACTTGCAGTGTGCGTCCGTTCGGCGCGTCTTGCAAGCGCCTTGCCCGCTCCTCAGGACAAATTGACGAGAAACGGGAAGGTGCGCTGGATCCAGTAGCCGATTTCGTTCATGGCGCCGGTCATGACCAGCAGGCCGGTGAGAATCAGAAACCCGCCGATGATCTTCTCCACCACGCCCAGATGCTTGCGGAACTTCTGCATGAAGCCCATGAAGCGGCCCATGAACAAGGCGGCGGCGAGGAACGGCAGGCCGATGCCCAGCGCATAGACGAACAGCAGCAGGCCGCCCTTGGCGACGCTGCCGGTGCTGCCGGCCACCACCAGGATGGTGCTCAGCACCGGGCCGACGCAGGGCGTCCACCCGAAGGCGAAGGCCAGCCCGGCCACATAGGCGCCGATGGGCCCCAGCGGCCGGCTGCGGGTTTGCAGGCGGGCCTCGCGATACAGCAGGGAGATGCGCAGCAGGCCGAGGAAATGCAGCCCCAGCAGGATGATGACGATGCCCGCGGCGATGGCCAGCTGGCGGTGATATTGCTGCAGCAACTGGCCGATGAACGAGGCCGACATGCCCAGCGCCACGAAGATGGTGGCGAAGCCGAGCACGAAGGCCAACGTCGCCACCAGCAGGCGGCGGCTGGCGGTTCGTTCACGCTCCATCTCGTCGAACGACATGCCGGCGATGAAGGCCAGCGAGGGCGGCACGATCGGCAGCACGCACGGCGACAAGAAGGAAAGAACGCCGGCGATGAAGGCGCCGGGC
>DRPD01000402.1 GCA_011374735.1 Thermopetrobacter sp. | reverse complement strand
ATCGTGACGGGCGCCGGCCCGGCCGGACTGGCGGCGGCGGCGTTGACCGCCGAACAGGGGATGAATACCGCCATCGTCACCGGCCCCGCCGATCCCTTCGCGCCCTATCGCGACCCGCGCACCATCGCCCTGATGCGCCCGTCGGTGCATCTGCTGGAGCATCTGAACCTGTTCACCGACGATCTGCGCGCCGTCTCCAACCCCTTGAAGAAACTGCGGCTGGTGGACGACACCGGCGGCGTGTTCTCCGCCCCTCCGGTCACCTTCGAGGCGGCGGAAGCGGGCTGGGAGGCGTTCGGCTGGAACGTCCCGCTGCACGACCTGCACCCGGCCCTGGCGCGCAAGGCGAAGGAGCTGGACGTCACCTTCATCAACGACTCCGCGCTCGGCGTGGTGCCGGATCGGCGGACGATCGCCCGCCTGCATCTCGAAGGCGGCGAGACGATCGCCGCGCCGCTGATCCTGGCCGCCGACGGACGCGCCTCACGGGTGCGCGAATCGGCGCGCTTTTCCATGCTGCGCCACGATTACGACCAGGTGGCCGTGGGCTGCTTCTTCGCCCATTCCGCGCCCCATGACGACATGTCCACCGAATACCACAAGCCCGACGGCCCCTTCACCACCGTGCCGATGCCGGACGATCATTCCTCGCTGGTGTGGATGATGCGGCCGGAGAAGGCGAAGGAGGTCATGGCGCTTTCGCCCGACGATCTGGCCGGGCGCATCCAGATCGAAAGCCACGGCGAACTGGGCCGCATTGGGGATGTGAAATACGTCAAGAGCTTTCCCATGCAGACCATGACGGCGCAGGATTACGCCGCGGGGCGCATCATGCTGGTGGGCGAAGCGGCCCACGCGGTGCCGCCCATCGGCGCGCAGGGGCTGAACATGAGCTTGCGCGACGCCGCGCTGGCCGCGGAGCTGGCCGGCGACGCCTTCCAAATGGGCGACGACATCGGCGCCGACGCGCTGATGGTGCAATACGACCGCATCCGCCGCCGCGACATCTTCCCGCGCAAGGCGGTGATCCATCTGGTCAATTCGGCTCTGCTGAGCAATTTCGCGCCCTTGCAGGCGTTGCGCGCCGGCGGCATCGCGCTGGCGAAGTATCTGCCCATCTACCGCGACATCATCATGCGCCAGGGCCTGGCGCCGGCCAACGCGCACGTGCCGCGCCTCATGCGCGAAAAGCCCGCCTCTTCCGCCGCCGCCTGATGAAAAACGCCCCCGGTGGCGGAGCGCTCCCGGGGGCGTCGAGGGTGGTGACAGGGCCGCCCGTCACATGGACAGGTGGATATTGGCCAGCTCGTCGGCGATCTGGCGGAACGTCTTGCTCAGGCCGCCGCTTCTCACGTCATAGCTGCCCAGCGTGGCGCAGTTCTTCAGCAGGTTCTTCACCGTCGTGTTGTGCACATCGAAGGTGATGGTGATGATGTCCGCATGCCGCCGTCCGGTGGCCGGATTGATCTTCTTGATGTTATCGCACACCTTCTTGGTCAGGTTGTTGGCCACATTACTGTTCCAGCCGGTATGGAAGGGATACTTGGGCGACGTGGTGTTGTAGCCGTCGGTCATCAGGATGATGATGCGCCGCACCGCCTTGTCCTTCACCGTGGCGTCGTCGGCCCCTTCCGTATAGGGCGCCCTGCCCGACAGCACCCGCCAGCCCCAGATCAGCCCGGCCGGGATGTAGGTGCTGCCATAGGCGTTCAGCGAATCGATCTTCTGCACCAGCTTTCTGCTGCCGTCATCGTCGATCGGCGTCAGCGGCATGACGGTGCGTGGGCACTGCACGCCCTTCAACGCCGCCACCTTGTAGGTGGAATAATCGCCATCGAGCAGGTTGTAAGGCTCGTTGCGCGACCCGACGCAACCCTGCCAAGCGACCTTGTAGCTGGCCAGGCCGCAGCGGATGAGCCGCTTTCTGTAGCGCGCGCACGGCCGGTAGGAATAGCACCGCCGCACCCCCTCGCTGGTGGTATAGCAGCGGGTGACGCGCGGCCGGTAGCGCCGGCAGGTGTAACGGTACCAGCATTTTTGATAGCGCACCGTGTAATCATTGGTGCCCACCCAGCGCATGTTGCGCTGGTCGATCCAGTCGGCGTTCTTGTATTTGGTGTCGATGCGCACATACTGCGCATAGGGCACGATGGCCACCTTGAAGTTCTGCCGGCCATTCTTCGACCTGATGGTCGCCTTCAACGTGCCGATGAAGTCCTTCGCCGCCGCCTTCAGCTGCCCGATGCGGTTGTTGAGGCTCATCGAGCCGGTGGTGTCCACCACCAGCGCCACCTCCACCATGCCGTAGCCGGAGCGGGTTTCCGCCAGCGTGCCGACCTTGAAGCCGGCCGGAAACAGAAGGCGGGTGAACGGCGGCTTGATCTTCATGCTGGCCCGGGCTTGCAGGGCGCCGGTCTTCTCGTCCACCCGCACCTTGACCACGAGATCGCCGGTATAGACGCTGCGGCCCTTGGCGTTCTTGAGATTGGCCGCAAGGTAGTCCTTGAGGAAAGTAGTGACCTTTTTGCGGAATTCCTCGAGTTTTTCCCGGTAGGATTTGTCGCTTTCGTTTTTCTTCCGCTCCGGCGGCTGCTTCTGAATGGCCGCCAGCAGGCCGTTGTCCAGCGCCGCTTGCAGGCGCGCCTTTTCCTTCATGGCGATGTTGTAGTCCACCGCCGCGCCGGCGGAGAACATCATGAAGAACATGCCGAACGCGGCGTAGAGGGCGACCACGCCCCGCTCGTTGCGGCCAAACCTGTTCAACAGATGCAACATGGCTTTCATTTCCCACTGATGGCGGTTGTCCGAGTCCTGCCGCGCAATATCGGCCCGAAAAGTTAACATTCCTTGCCTGGCGCCATTGTATTTGCCGCTGGCGCGTCAAGCACTCGGCCCAATCATCACATGGACAAATGCAGTTTCACCAGTTGCTGGGCGATGTTGTTGAAGACGCTGGACAATCCGCCGCTGCCGACGTCATACGACCCCATGGTGGCGCAGTTCTTCAGCAGGTTCTTGATGGTGGTGTTGTTGACCTGGAAAGTGATGGTGATGATGTCGGCGTGGCGCTTGCCCGTGGCCGGATTGGTGGCCTTGATCTTGTCGCACACCTCGGTGGTCAGGTTGTTGGCCAGCGTGGTATTCCAGCCGCTGTGCTTCGGATAGGTGGGTGAGCGGGTATTGGCGCCGTCGGTCATCAGGATGACGATGCGCCGCACGTTCTTCTCCTTGACGTCCTGATCGGTCGCGCCTTGCGTGAACGGCGCCTTGTGCGACAGCGCCCGCCACCCCCACACCAGCCCGGCCGGGATGTAGGTCCAGCCATTGGCGCTCAGGGCATCGATACGGGCCTTCAGCAAGACCTGCCCGCTGTCGTCCACCTCCGTCAGCGGCGTGATCGCGTTCGGGCAGGAGACGTTCCTCACCGCCACCATCTTGGCGATGGAATAATTGCCGTCCTTGACGTTGTGGGGGTAGATGCGTGAACCGACGCAACCGTGCCATGACGGATGATGGTTGTCCCCGGAGAGCCACCAGGCGTTCTCGAAGCTCGTGCCGATGTTCACGTATTGCGCGAACGGCACGATGGCGATCTTGTAGGTCTGCTGGCCGTTGGAGGCCTGCGCGTTGTCGTGGATGATGTCGATGAACTCCTTCGCCGCGCCGCGCAATTCGGCGATCTTCGATCCCCACATGGAGCCGGTGGTGTCCAGCACCAGCGCCACCTCGATGGAGCCGTAGCCGGTGCGCGCTTCCGCCCCGGCGCCGATCTTCACCGGCTCGGTAAAGAAGCTGCCGGTGAATGGCATGCGCACCTTCACCGAGGCTTCGGCATGCATGGAGGCGTTCTCGGGGTCGATGGTGAGTGTCACCGTCGGCGCGCCTTCCAGGTTGCTCGCCCCATCGGCACCCTTCATCAGGTGGGTGATGTGATCCCTCAGGAACTGTTCCACCTGTTCCCTGAAGGCGCTCAGCCTGTCCGCATAGGCCTGCTCGCTCTCATTCGCCCCGCGCCGCGGGATCTTTTCCTGCATGGCCGCCAGCAGGCCGCCGTCCAGCGCCGATTGCAGCCGTGCGCGCTCCTTCAGCGCCGCGTTGACGTCGATCACCGCGCCGGTGGAAACGACCAGAAAGAAAAAGCCCAGCGCCGCGAAGACGGCGACGGCGCCCTCCTCGGCGCGGCGCAACTTGCGAAGCATCTGCGACATGATCTCATTCCCGCCTGGATTCATCCAATGAACGGGAATTGTCTCATGAAAGCGTGAATAACCGCCGATCACCTCCAGTGGCATTCGCTGGCCGGCGCTAACCGGCTGGAAACCATCGGTGCATGGGGTCAGCGGCGCATCGCCCGGCCGGTGCGCATCACCGTCAATCCCAGGTCGCGAATACGGCTGCGCAGGGTGTTGCGATTGATGCCCAGCAACTGCGCCGCCTTCACCTGGTTGCCGCCGGTGAATGCCAGGGCGGCGGAGATCAGCGGCGTTTCCACCT
>DRPD01000401.1 GCA_011374735.1 Thermopetrobacter sp. | reverse complement strand
TGATGACCCGCAAGGCCTGCGGCAGGATCACCAGCCGGAGCCGCTGACGCCGCGTCAGCCCCAGCGCCTGCGAGGCTTCCGTCTGCCCGTGCGGCACCGCCTGAATGCCGGCCCGCACGATCTCGGCGATGAACGCCGCGGTGTAGATGGACAACGCGGCCAGCATCGCCGCGAACTCCGGGATGATCCGCATGCCGCCTTGGAAATTGAAGCCCTTCAGGGCCGGATAGTCGAAATGCACCGGCTGGCCGGCCAGGAAATAGGTCAGCACCGGCAGGCCGACGATCAGCGCCAGACCGGCGCGAAACACCGGGAACGGCTGGCCCGTCTCCATCTGCCGCTTCTTCGCCCAGCGGGCCAGAATCCAAGTGGCGGCCACGCCGAAGACGAAGGCCGCCACCACGAACCACCAGGCATCGCCGAAGATCGGTTTCGGCGAATAGACGCCGCGGTTGTTGAGGAACACGCTGTCGAACAGGGTGATCGACTGGCGCGGCCCCGGCAGGGGTTTGAGCGCCACGTTATACCATACGAAAATCTGCAACAGCAGCGGGATGTTGCGGAAGAACTCCACATAGCCGGCCGCCAGCTTCGAGATCACCCAGTTGTTCGACAACCGCATGACGCCGATGATGAAGCCCAGGATGGTGGCGAATATGATCCCGACGAAAGCCAGCACCAGCGTGTTGAAGAGGCCGACCAGGAACGCCGTGCCGTAGCTGGACGATTCCGAATAGTCGAGAAACAGGATCTGGTTGATGCCGAAGCCGGCGGTGGTGGAGAGGAAATCGAAGCCCGACGCGATCTTCGCCGCCTTCAGGTTGGTCACCGTGTTGCCGATGATCCACCACAGGAACACCGCCAACGCGGTGAACAGCAGCAGCTCGAAGAAGATATTGCGGAAATGGCGGTCGGTGAGCGGATTGGGCGAGGCCGGGCGCGGGTGCTCGGTGCGGATCCAGTTGACGATGCGCAACGCCACGCCGACGGCGAAGATGAGCATGAACAGCGGCGCGAAGTCGATCACGGCGACGACGATACGCCCCAGCCAGCTCAGGAACCCGCCATCGAAATTGCCCAGCGCGGCGAGAATGTTGCCGGCCCACTGGCCGATGTCGGCCAGCAGCGCCGCCATGGAGCCGTAGAAGAACCGCTGCGCCGCCCACAGCACCACGACATAGGACAGCGCGGTGAGCGCCAGCACCAGCCACAGTCGTCGTTGCCGCGCCCCCGACGAGGCCACATCCGGGCCGTGCGGTCTGCCTGCGCCTGCCGCCGTGATGTCGGTCATCCGAAGCCCCTCCCCCAAACGATGCCGATCACTCGTTCAAATGGCCAAACCGGAATCGGTGAATGAAAAAGCCGGAAACCACGGCAATGTCCGTCGCGGTTTCCGGCTCGTTGTCGTCATGCCGCCCTCACCGGCTCGTTATCAGCCTTCAGCGGATCGGCGGCGCATACATGATGCCGCCCTTGTTCCAAAGGGCGTTCAGCCCGCGGGCCAGCCCCAGCGGCGTCTTCGGCCCGACGTTGCGGTCATAGGACTCGCCGTAGTTGCCCACGTGCTTGATGATATTGTAGGCCCAGTCGTTGGACACGCCCAGGTTCTCGCCGAACTTGCCTTCGACGCCCAGCAGGCGCTTGATGGCCGGGTTGTTGGACTTCTTCATCTCGTCCACGTTCTTGGAGTTCACGCCCAGCTCCTCGGCGTTGACCATGGCGAACAGCGTCCACTTCACCAGGTCGAACCACTGATCGTCGCCCTGGCGCACCACCGGGCCCAGCGGCTCCTTGGAGATGATCTCCGGCAGCACGATGTGCTCATCCGGGTTCTTCAGCTTCAGGCGCTGCGCGGCGAGGCCGGAACGGTCGGTGGTGTAGACGTCGCAACGGCCCTCGTCATAGGCCTTGACCACCTCGTCGGACTTTTCGAACGCCACCACCTCATACTGCATCTTGTTGGCCCGGAAATAGTCGGCCACGTTCAGCTCGGTGGTGGTGCCGGTGTTGGTGCACACCGCGGCGCCGCCCAGCTGCTTGGCGGAGGTCACGCCCAGCGACTTGCGCACCATGAAGCCCTGGCCGTCATAATAGTTGACGCCGGCGAAGTTGAGGCCCAGCGCGGTGTCGCGGGTGGCCGTCCAGGTGGTGTTGCGCGACAGCATGTCCACCTCGCCCGATTGCAGCGCCGTGAAGCGCTCCTTGGCCGACAGCGGGGTGAATTTCACCTTGTTCGGATCGCCGAAGACGGCCGCCGCCACGGCCCGGCAGACATCCACGTCCAGTCCCGTCCAGTTGCCCTTGTCGTCCGGATTGGAGAAACCGGGCAGGCCCTGCGACACGCCGCATTGCACGAAGCCCTTCTTCTTCACGTCGTCCAACGTGCCGGCCGGGGCGGTGGTTGCCACGGCGATGGCCGCCGCGGTGCCGATCACCAGCGATTTCAGTGTGCGTTTCATGGTCGTTGTCCTCTTTCCTTGCTTGCGGTTACGGTTCTTGTTGATGGATGATTGCCGTCCGGTTCGTGTGCCGCCGCTCGCACACTTGAAGAGTCGGAAAATCCGCCGCGAACCCGGCGCATTTTCCATGTCATGACAAATCATGTGAGTTGGAGTGTTCTTTGCGCTCCTCCCTTGATGTTCTTTATTGTCGATATCCGCTCATGACCGCGGGCATCGTTTCTATGCATCAACGGAATCGTATCGGAAACCATAATCGCCCTTCGGTCAAGGGATATTCCACCAAAGTCCTATGGCCGCCCCGCCGCATTGGCGGCAGGGAAGCTGTCGCGACCACTGGATGATGACCGGATGGAAGGGATTTGAGGAGGTAAGGACAATGAGCCCCAACAGCCGCCGGCACCGCACCACCCGCCTGCTGCACCGCGGCCGCGCCGGCTTCGGCGAAAACGGCCTGGCGCCGGTCAACCAGCCGCCGGTGCGGGCCAGCACCATTCGCGCGACGGATCTCGAAACCTTCGAGCGCGAGTCTCCTTACGCCACCAAGGGCACCGACACGACCCGCGCCCTGGGCGCGGCGCTGCGCGAGGTGGAGGGCGGCGACGCCTGCCATCTGTGCCCCAGCGGGCTGGCGGCCATCGCCGTGGCGCTGACGGCGCTGACCAGAAGCGGCGATCACATACTTGTTTCTGACGCGCTGTATTTCCCCACCCGGCGGTTGCTGAACACGTTGCTGAAGGATTACGGCGTCTCCACCACGTATTTCGGCCCCCACGCCACGACGGACGAGATCGCTGCCATGATGCGGGACGATACGGCCGTGGTGTTTCTCGAATCCCCCGGTTCCGACACCCTGGAGGTGCTTGACGTGCCGGCCATCGCCGCCGCGGCGCGTCAGCGGGGCGCGGTGACGATGATCGACAACACCTGGTCGGCCGGCTGGCTGTTCGACCCGTTCGCGGCGGGCTGCGCGGTGTCCATCCAGGCGGCGACGAAATATCAGGCCGGCCATGGCGACGTGCTGCTGGGCGCGGTGCTGAGCACGGACGAAGTGGCGGATCGCATCGCCCATGCCCATCTGAGCCTCGGCCAGTGCCCCGGCTCGGAGGAGGCGTGGCTCACCCTGCGGGGCTTGCGCACCATGCCGCTGCGGCTGCAACGGCAGGGTGAAGGCGCCTTGAAGATCGCCCATTGGCTGACGGAGCGCGACGAAGTGGCGGCGGTGCTGCACCCCGCCCTGCCCGGCCATCCGGGCCACGAGATTTTCCAGCGTGACTTCACTGGTGCCAGCGGCCTGTTCTCGTTCGTGCTGAAGCCCGAATACGACGACGCGGCGACAAGGCGCATGCTGGACGGACTGGAGCTGTTCGGGCTGGGCGCGTCATGGGGCGGCTACGAAAGCCTGGTGATGCGCAAGCGGGTGCGGGAGATCCGCTCGGTGAGCGACTGGCCACATGACGGCTGGCTGATCCGCCTGTCCATCGGGCTGGAGGAGCCGGACGACCTGATGGCCGATCTTCAGGCGGGTCTGGAGCGATTGTGAGGCCGAGCCGGTTGCGAACAAGAAAGCGAGAGCCGAGGCATCGACAGCCGGCCGCCCCGCCCTCTGGATTGCCGGAACAAGTCCGGCAATGACGAGGTGGGGCTGGTGATGACGGGTATATGCAAGGTCCTGATGGAGAAGCGAAGGCGGGGCCTTTCTTGCGGGGTTTCCGCGCGAAGTGGAAGACTGGAAGACCGTTGTCCTCTCACCCGGTTCACCAGTTTGCGGAAGTATGGCCAACGACCGTTGGCTCCCCGGGCCGGACTCGAACCAGCGACCCAGCGGTTAACAGCCGCTTGCTCTACCAACTGAGCTACCGGGGAATGTGGGAGGCTGGATAGACGAACTGGCGGCGCTTGTAAAGGCGGTTGGGGTTGATTTCGCCGGCCGCAGGCGCCAAGTCTGGCCCATCATCTTTCACCGGCCATGATGGGACGTGTTTCATGAAGGAAATCCGCATCGGCGACTGGCGCGTTCCGCTGCCGCGCAGCTCTTTGTTGCGCATCATCATCGGCGTGGTGCTGGTTCTGTTGGGGTTTCTGGGGTTCTTGCCGGTGCTGGGGTTCTGGATGATCCCG
>DRPD01000400.1 GCA_011374735.1 Thermopetrobacter sp. | reverse complement strand
CGACGTCGCTCCATCCGCCCATGTTCCTGCGCGCCGCGCTGGGCTGCGCCGAGCTGCCGTTTCCCATGCGCACCTTCCGCATGCACCTCGACTGGCCCGGTCAGTCCGGCCAGGCCCGCGCCATCACTCACGTCTACGAGGAGACCGAGACATGACCTCCCTTGCCGAACTCGTCACCAGACTGCTCAACAACGCCGCCGACGCGCCGGTGGCGCTGACCCGCACCATCATGCTCGAGCCGGTGGAGGGCGAGGGGGCGGTGATCTTTCCCCCCACCTTCGCCAGCCGGACTCCCTACGTCATCGACACGCTGGCCGACGGCACGAAGGTGGCGCTCATCGATACCGTGGGTTCGCAGGCCAACCGCATGGAGCCCATCTTCAAGGAGCCCCCGTATGCCGAACTCGTGCCGCAGATCACCATCCGCGCCGGCAACAGGAAGGAGGTCTCCATCTTCGACGTGGGGCATCGTGTCGCCGATGCCCTGGTGCGCAGTTCCCGATTCGAGGAGGCCGACGGGTCGCTGGCGGAGAAGGTGCACGACGCTTTCGGCGAACTGGCCCGTGACAACGCCGGCGAAATGGCGAAGCTGGCGCCGACCTCCCTCGTCTTCGGCGTCTGGGACTCCCGTGGCGAGGGCATGAAGGTGCCGCGACTCATCAATTCCGTGATCCGCGCCCACGACGTATCCGAACTGCATCGCGCCGCGCAGTACATGCCGGCCCTGATGCCGGAGGACTACAGGGAACTGGCCGGCTTCGACGAGAAGGAGCTGCAGAAGGCCGAAGGTGACCCCAAGGCGCCGATGGCCAAGGCCGGGTTCGTGCCGGTGCCCAGCGTCGATGATCCCGGCGGCGTCATCGCGAAAGGCGATATCCGGCGTGACGTCACGGTCAATCTGGTGGCGCTGCGGCGTCTGCGGGCCGGCGCGGAAACGGAGGCCCTGCAACGCTATATCCTGGGGCTGGCGCTGGTGGCGGCCACGTATCCTCAGGACGGCTTCCTGCGGCAGGGCTGCCTGCTGGTGGAAAAGCCCGAAAAGACCGGGCCCTGGCGGATGGTGCACCGGGACGGCCGGCGCGAGGACATCGAGCTGACTCATGAAGCGGCGCTCGCCTTCGCCCGCGAGGCGGCCGATGCCTTCGGCGTGGGGCCGTCGCTGAGGGCGGTCTTCGACGCCAGGCTGGCGAAGGAGGTGCTGGCGCAGGCCAGGAAGCAGAAAGACTAGGACCATGACATCGCCCGCGTCCCATCTGGCCATCTTCGTGCACCTGCTGGCGGCGCGCTGGCACGGTCTGCCCGAATGGCCGCCGGCCCCCTTCCGTCTGTTTCAGGCGCTTCTCGCCGCCGCCGCACGGGGGGCGGAGGTGACCGAGGCCGACGCCGAGGCCCTGCGCCGGCTGGAGAGGCTTCCGCCGCCCGTCATTCTGGCGCCGGTGGCGGTGCCGGGGCGGGCCCATACCGCCTACGTGCCCAACAACGATCTCGACGCCGTCGGCGGCGACCCGGACAGGGT
>DRPD01000399.1 GCA_011374735.1 Thermopetrobacter sp. | reverse complement strand
GTCCGGTTCGCGGCGCTCGGCGGGCACCGGGATGGACAGGCGGCCGGAGAGATACTGCCCGGTCAGCGACTTCTTCGAGCGCATGATCTTCGCCGGCGGGCCTTCGGCGACGATCTCGCCGCCATGCACCCCGGCGCGTGGGCCGAAGTCCACCACGTGATCGGCGCTTAAGATCGCGTCCTCGTCGTGCTCCACCACGATGACGGTGTTGCCCAGGTCGCGCAGGCGCTGCAGGGTGGCCAGCAGGCGGTCATTGTCGCGCTGGTGCAGGCCGATGGACGGCTCGTCGAGCACATACAGCACGCCGGTCAGCCCCGATCCGATCTGCGAGGCCAGCCGGATGCGCTGGCTCTCGCCGCCGGACAGGGTGCCGGAGCGGCGATCCAGCGCCAGATAGTCCAGCCCCACGTCCACCAGAAAGCGCAGCCGGTCGCGGATTTCCTTCAGGATGCGCCGGGCGATCTCGCGTTGCTGGGCGGTGAGGTGGTCTTCGACGGTGGAAAACCACTCCAGCGCCGCGGCGATGGACATCCGCGCCACCTCGCCGATGTGCTTGCCGGCGATTTTCACCGCCAGCGCCTCCGGCTTCAGCCGGAAGCCGGAACACGACGGGCAGGGGCGGTCGGACTGAAAGCGGGAGAGTTCCTCGCGCACCCAGTTGCTCTCCGTGTCGCGCCAGCGGCGGGTGATGTTGGGGATCACGCCCTCGAACGGCTTGCGGGTCTTGAACGTTCTGCGCCCGTCGTCATAGACGAAGGTGATCTCCTCATCGGTGCCGAACAGGATGGCGTCGCGCACCTGTTCGGGCAGCTTCTTCCACGGCGCGTCGAAGGAGACGCCGAAATGCTTGCACAGGCTTTCCAGCGTCTGCGCATACATGGAGGAGCCGGGGTGATGGTTGCGCGCCCATGGCCGCACCGCGCCGTCGCGCAGGCTCAGGGTGCCGTCCGGCACCACCAGATCGGGCTCGAAGGTCAGCCGCGTGCCCAGCCCGTCGCAGTCCGGGCAGGCGCCGAACGGGTTGTTGAACGAGAACAGGCGCGGCTCGATCTCCTCGATGGTGAAGCCGGAGACGGGGCAGGCGAATTTCTCCGAAAACAGAATGCGCTTCGGCGCGCCGTTCTCGTCCTTTTCGTCGGCGAATTCGGCCACCGCCAGCCCGTCGGCCAGCTTCAGCGCCGTTTCCAGCGAATCGGCCAGCCGTCCGCCCAGATCGGGGCGGATGACGAGACGATCCACCACCACCTCGATGGTGTGCTTGATGTTCTTCTCCAGCGCCGGCGGGTCTTCGAGATGGTGGAACGCGCCGTCCACCTTCACCCGCTGAAAGCCGGCCTTCAGCCACGCCGCGAAGTCCTTGCGGTATTCGCCCTTGCGGCCGCGCACCACCGGCGCCAGCAGGTAGATGCGTGTGCCCTCCGGCAGGGCCAGCAGGCGATCCACCATCTGCGTTACCGTCTGGCTCTCGATGGGCAGTCCGGTGGCCGGCGAATGGGGCACCCCGGCGCGGGCCCACAGCAGGCGCATGTAGTCGTAGATCTCCGTCACCGTGGCGACGGTGGAGCGCGGGTTGCGGCTGGTGGTCTTCTGTTCGATGGAAATGGCCGGCGACAGGCCCTCGATGGCGTCCACGTCCGGCTTGGCCATCAGCTCCAGAAACTGCCGGGCGTAGGCGGAGAGGCTCTCCACATAGCGCCGCTGGCCCTCCGAATAGATGGTGTCGAAGGCGAGCGACGACTTGCCGGAGCCGGACAGGCCGGTGAACACGATCAGCTTCTCGCGCGGCAGGGTGAGCGAGACGTTCTTCAGGTTGTGTTCACGCGCGCCGCTTATCTGTATGCTGCGTTTGGAGTCGCTCATGGCCGTCATGCCGCCTCATTGGTTGGGGTTGTATATAGGCCGGCGGATCGGCGCGGAACAAGGAGAATGCTTAGCATGCTACGGTTGGTGACGGGATTGTTGGTGCTGCTGGTGGCGTTGGCGGGGCCGGTGGGGGCCAAGAGCCGGGTGCCGGCGGATCGGCAGCAGATCACCCTGTCGTTCGCGCCGGTGGTGAAGAAGGTGGTGCCGGCGGTGGTCAACGTCTATGCGGAACAGGTGGTGCGGGTGCGCCGGCGCGCCCCGATGCTGTTCGACGATCCGTTCTTCCGCCGCTTCTTCGGCGATGGTTTCGGCGGCTTCGGGATGCCGCGCGAGCGCCTGCGCAATTCGCTGGGCTCCGGCGTCATCATCAGCCCGGACGGCTATATCGTCACCAACTGGCACGTGGTCGAAAACGCCGACAAGATCCGAATCGTGCTCTCCGATCGCCGCGAGTTCCGCGCCAAAATCGTGCTGCGCGATCAAAAGACCGATCTGGCGATCCTGAAGGTGCGCGCGGCGGAGCCGCTGCCCTATCTGAAGATGGGCAACTCCGACGCGCTGGAGGTGGGCGATCTGGTGCTGGCCATCGGCAATCCGTTCGGCGTCGGCCAGACGGTGACCCAGGGCATCGTCTCCGCGTTGGCGCGCAGCAATGTAGGGCGCGGCAACTACCAGTTCTTCATCCAGACCGACGCCGCCATCAATCCGGGCAATTCCGGCGGCGCGCTGGTCAACATGGCCGGCGAGCTGATCGGCATCAACACCATGATCGTGTCGCGCACCGGCGGCAACATCGGCATCGGCTTCGCGGTGCCCTCGAACATCGTGCGCGCGGTGATCGCCAACGCCGCGAAGGGCAAGGGCCGGGTGCTGCGCCCGTGGGCCGGAGTGACGGTGCAGTCGGTCAGCCAGGACATCGCCGACAGCCTCGGGCTTAAACGCCCTTATGGCGCCCTGATCCTCAAGCTGCATCCGGCCAGCCCCCTGAGGCAGGCGGGGCTGAGGCGCGGCGACGTGATCCTCGCCATTGACGGAAAGACATTGCGCGACGCCAACACCTTCGGCCTGTATTTCAACGCCCGGCCACTGGGCACGACGGCGCGGTTGAAGGTGCTGCGGGCGGGGCGCGAGATGGAGGTGACGGTCGTCCGCCGGCCGCCGCCGGAACGGCCGCCGCGCAACGCCACGGTGATCCGCCGCGGGCCGCTGGCCGGGGCGGAGGTGATGAACCTGTCGCCGGCGGTGGCCGACGAGCTGGGGCTGCCGGCGGCCATGGACGAAGGGGTCATCATCGGCCGGGTGCTGGACGGCCCGGCGGCCCGCTATGGCTTGCGCCCCGGCGATGTCATCGTTTCCGTCAACCGCCAACCGGCCCGGCGCGTGCGCGACGTCCTGCGCCTGGTGGAAGGCGGCGGCTACCTGCGCCTCGTCATCCGGCGCGGCAACCGGATGCTGTATCTGCAATTGGGGTAATGGCGCTCAATCCCCGGCGGTGAGGATGGTCGGGTGGCGTTCCTCCTCGCGCGGCTCGGGATGGTCCAGCGTGTAGTGCAGGCCGCGGCTTTCCTTGCGGGCCAGCGCGGAGCGGATGATCAGATCGGCCACCACGGCGATGTTGCGCAGCTCCAGCAGATCGGCGGTGACGCGGAAGTCGCCGTAGTATTCGTCGATCTCCGCCAGCAGCAGGTCGATGCGGTGTTTGGCCCGTTGCAGGCGCTTGGTGGTGCGCACGATGCCCACGTAGTCCCACATGAAGCGGCGGATTTCCTCCCAGTTGTGGGCCACCACCACCTCCTCGTCGGAATCGGTCACCCGGCTTTCGTCCCAGGCCGGCAGGGTCGGCGGTTCGGGGATGTCGGGCAGGCGGGCGATGATGTCCCCGGCCGCCGCCTTGGCATAGACCAGGCATTCGAGCAGCGAGTTGCTGGCCATGCGGTTGGCGCCGTGCAGGCCGGTGCAGGTGACCTCGCCGATGGCGTAGAGGTTGTCCACGCCACTGCGGGCGCGTTTGTCCACCATCACTCCGCCGCAGGTGTAATGGGCCGCCGGCACCACCGGGATCGGCTCCTTCGTCATGTCGATGCCGTAGGACAGGCAGGCCTCGTAAATGTTCGGAAAGTGGCTCTTGATGAAATCGGCCGGTTTGTGGCTGATGTCGAGATAAACGCAATCGATGCCTAGACGCTTCATCTCGTGGTCGATGGCCCGCGCCACGATGTCGCGCGGCGCCAGCTCGGCGCGCTCGTCGAAACGCGGCATGAAGCGTTCGCCATCGGGCAGCAGCAGCACCCCGCCTTCGCCGCGCACCGCCTCGGAGATGAGCTGGTTCTTGGCCCTGGGGTGGTAGAGCACGGTGGGGTGGAACTGGGTGAACT
>DRPD01000398.1 GCA_011374735.1 Thermopetrobacter sp. | reverse complement strand
GCCGGCCACCAGCGACAGATGCAGCCCGGAAATGGCCAGGATGTGGGCCAGCCCGGCCTTGCGGATGGTGTCGCGGTCGGCGAAATCCAGCCCGCCGCGCGACCCGGTGAGCAACGCCACCGCCAGCGCGGCGGCCCGCTCGTCCGCCATGCCGGCGCGCAAGGTGGCGGCGATGGCCCGGCGCGCCCGCTCCAGCCCCCGTTGCGCGCGCAGCCACGGGCCGCAGTTCACGCACCCATCGCTCAACACCTCCAGCCGGTGCAGCCAGCCATAGCCCACCGCCCCGACGCCGGCGAACCACAGATCGCGCCCCGGATCGTAGCCACCCGGCAGCACCGGGCGCGGCAACGGCCCGATCCGCGCCCTCAGCCACACCATGTCGCCTGGCAACGGCGGCCTTAGCGCCGGATCCTCGCGCTTGCGCAGCAGCAGGGTGATCCGCGCCCTGTCCGGCGTCCATTCCGGCCGCACCCCCTCCAGCTCCTTGATGCGCACGATGATGCGCCAGCGATCAGGCCGGGCCTGCCACACCTTTTCCACCTGCCCGCTCAAGGCCCGCCAGCCGACATCGGCGCGCAACAGCCGGGTGTCCGTCGTCGCCGTTTCCACAGCCGCCAGCATCAGCCCGGCCATGAACGTCGCCGCCAGCGTCAACGCCGCCGATTGCCGCCGCCAGGCCAGCCCGGCCAGCGGCAGGGCGACGGCGGCGGCGGCCCACCATGGCGGCGGATGAGGAATGGCGAACCACGCCACGCAGCCCGCCGCCAGCGCCGCCACCACCCAGGCCATGGCGTCGCCGCGCGCCGGCGGCGGCCCCATGGGCCGCCCCAGCCAGGCCCTCAATCGCGTTGCGCCCGCCCGATCCACCGTTGCATCCCCCGCCGGAAACTGGCATTCAGCTTAGGCCCAACGGGCCGTTCCTGTCAGCGCCCGCGGGCATGATTCTCAACACGTCAACGCATGTTCGCCGCGCCCATGTCCAAGGTCATCACCCGCTTCGCCCCCTCCCCCACCGGCTTCCTGCACATCGGCGGGGCGCGCACCGCCCTGTTCAACTGGCTGTATGCGGCGCACCACGGCGGCCACATGCTGCTGCGCATCGAGGACACCGACCGCGAACGCTCCACGCAAGCGGCCATCGACGCCATCATCGACGGCCTGAGCTGGCTGGGCCTGACGTGGGAGGGCGAGCCGATCTCGCAATTCGCCCGCGCCGAACGGCATCGCGAGATCGCCCGGCAACTGCTGGAGACGGGCCACGCCTATTACTGCCAGTGCACGCCCGAAGAGCTGGCCGAAATGCGCCAGCGGGCGCGCGCCGAGGGCCGCCCGGTGGGCTATGACGGGCGCTGCCGCGATCTGAACCTGAAGCCGCCGCACGACAAGCCGCTGGCGCTGCGCTTCAAGAGCCCCGATGCGGGGCGGATCGTCATCGAGGATCGGGTGCAGGGCCCCGTCACCTTCGAGGCGGCGGCGCTGGACGATCTGGTGCTGCTGCGCGCCGACGGCACGCCGACCTACAATCTGGCGGTGGTGGTGGACGATCACGACATGGGCGTCACCCACGCCATCCGCGGCGTCGATCACCTGACCAACGCGGCGCGCCAGAGCATGATCTACGAGGCGCTGGGCTGGACGCCGCCGGTGTTCGCCCACATCCCGCTCATTCACGGCAGCGACGGCGCCAAGCTGTCGAAGCGCCACGGCGCGCTGGGTGTGGAGGCCTACCGCGCCATGGGCTACCTGCCGGAAGCGATGCGCAACTATCTGGCCCGGCTGGGCTGGAGCCACGGCGACGAGGAAATCTTCTCCACCGAGCAGCTCATCGAATGGTTCGATCTCGACAACGTGGGCAAGTCGCCGGCCCGCTTCGACGTCGCCAAGCTTCAAAGCGTCAACGGCTGGTGGATGCGCCATCTGGACACCCTCACCCTGCGCGACCGGTTCATGGTCTTCCTGCCCCATGCCGAAGACCGGGAACTGGCGGACAAGGCGGCGCGGGTGCTGGAAACGGATACCGGCTGGGCGCGGTTCACGCAGGCCCTGCCCGGCCTGAAGGAGCGCGCGAAGACGCTGGCGGAACTGCTGGAGCTTTCCGCCTGGCTGTTCCGCGGCCGCCCCCTGCCGCTGACCGACAAGGCGAGGAAGATCCTCGACAAGGGCGGGCGCAAGGTGCTGGCGGACATCCTGCCGGTGCTGGAAGCGGTGCCGCACTGGACGGAAGAGGCGCTGGAAACGGCCATCAAGGCGTTCGCCGAAGAAAAGGAGCTGAAGCTGGGCAAGGTGGCGCAGCCGCTGCGCGCCGCGCTCACCGGCTCCACCGTCTCGCCGGGCATCTTCGAGGTGCTGGCCATCCTGGAGCGCGACGAATCGCTGGCCCGGATCGGGGATCAACTGGCCGGGCATGGCTGACGGCAAGCGGGAATACGCCTTCGACGTGGTGGTGATCGGCTCCGGCGCCGCCGGGCTCGATCTCGCCCTGCTGCTTGACGAGGCCGGCATCGACACCGCGGTGCTGGCCAAGACCACCATCGACGACACCAGCACCAACCGCGCGCAAGGCGGCATCGCCGCGGTGCTGGACACGGCGCATGACAGCTTCGAGAAGCACGTGCAAGACACCCTGCGCGCCGGCGCCGGATTGTGCGACGAGGAGGTGGTGCGCTTCGTGGTGGCGCACGCGCCGGAGGCGGTGGAGCGGCTGATCGCGCGCGGCGCGCATTTCACCCGCGATGCGAGCGGCCACTATCACCTGACCCGCGAAGGCGGCCACACGGCGCGGCGCATCGTCCACGCGGCGGACGCCACCGGCCGCGAGATGCAGCGCACGCTGCAACAACAGGCCCGCGCGGCGCGCCACATCACCCTGTTCGAGCGCCACATGGCCATCGACATCATCCGCGAGCGGGGCCGCCGCACCGGGCGCGCCGTCGGCGTCTACGTGTTCGACCGCGACAGCCGTCACGTGCACCTGTTCCGGGCCCGCGTCATCGTGCTGGCCACCGGTGGCGCGTCGAAGGTGTATCTCTATACCTCCAACCCGGACGTGGCCACCGGCGACGGCATCGCCATGGCCTGGCGGGCCGGGGCGGCGGTGTGCAACATGGAGTTCACCCAGTTCCACCCCACCGTGCTCTATCATCCCAGGGCCAAGAACCAGCTCATCTCCGAGGCGGTGCGCGGCGAGGGCGGGGTGCTGCTGCTGCCCGATGGCGAACGCTTCATGCCGCGTT
>DRPD01000397.1 GCA_011374735.1 Thermopetrobacter sp. | reverse complement strand
TCGAGCTGAACGCCAAATATGCCAGGGCGTGGCCCAACATCACGGCCCAGAAGGAGCCGCTGCCCGAGGCGGAAAAGCACGACGGCGAACAGAACAAGCTGGAGAAATACTTCTCCGAAGCCCCCGGCGAAGGCGACTGAGCGGCATCTCGCGCACGCTTGCCTCTGCCCCCACCCGTCAATGCCTCTCCAGCCCGTTGCCATCTCCGCCACCCGGTGGATGCGGTTTTCCGTGACGCCTCGCGCAACCGATGTAGAATGCCCTGGGGCGAACCTGACCACGCGCGGGGGAAATGCAGATGATACGCTGGCCCTGGCGGCGTTCGGAACACAACCGGCAATCGCCCCACCCATCTGGCGGCGATCCGCAGGAGGTGCTGATCATCTGCGATTCGCGCCAGCCGGAAGCGATGGCGGTGGTGGACAATCTCTGCGCCGGGCTGGAATTCGCGAATATCCCGTTCAGCCTGCTCGATTTACGTCTGCGCAAGGCATTGCCGGCGCTGGAGCGCTTCCAGGCCGTCGCGCTGCTCACCGAAACCGGCGCCCGCCTCGATGACGAGGACGTCAAACGGCTCAGGCGGCATGTGCGCGGCGGCGCCGGATTGCTGGTCGGCCTGCGCTGCCGGGACGCGCGCATGAACGATCTCTTCGGGCTGCCCGAGGACGCCGCCGTCGCGCCGCTTCACGAGACATCGGGCCTGATCTTCAAGGCGGAGCTGTTTCCCGGTATCGCCGGCCTGAAGCTGAGCGAGGACGATCATGTCTTCGAGCATGCCTGTTTCGCCATCGACGCGGCGCGGCTGGGGCCGCAATGCGAGATCGTCGCCACGGACCTGCGGGGCAATCCGATCGCCTGGACGCGGGCCTTCGGGGCCGGCAGGGTCGCCTACTGGAACACCGGCGTGCTGTTCGCCCGCGTGCTGCGCGGCATCGCTTTGCATTCGCTGTTCGCCACCATGCCCGTGGCGGTCGCGGCCATCGCCGGGTTCGCCATGCTGCATGTCGACGATTATCCCCCATCATTGTCCGACCACGCCGCCGAACCGGTGGCCGGCGAGTTCGCGGGGTTGGACTGGAACGGCTACTTCTTCAAGGTGTGGATCGACGACATGATGGCCCTGAAGGACCGGCATGATCTCGCCTACACGTTCTATGCGGTCATGAACTACGGCGACGTGGAGACGCGGCCGGAGGCCGATCCGGCGTCGCCCGGCGTCATGGCGGGCAAGGAGGTGCTGGCGGAGCGGTTTCGCCGCCTGCCGGCGCTGGACGCGGATGTCGAATTCGGGTTTCACGGCTACAACCACGAGCCGCTGACCGACCGCGCCTGGCCCGATCCGGCGACGCTGGAGGCGAAACTGAAACTGGCGCGCGCCTGGTGGCGAGAGGTGGTGTCCGCCGCGGCGCCCACGTCCTTCGTGCCGGCCAACAACTGGTATCAGCGCGATCATCTCCATGTCCTGCGGCGGGTGTTTCCCGAAATAACGAGCATATGCGGGCTATTCTCCATGGGGAATTTCGCGTTCGGTGAATACCGCGAATTCGGCCCCGAACCGTGGGCCACCTCCCTGCTGTGCCTGCCGCGGGAGACCTACGGCTACGTCCTGACGCCGGAACAGAGGTTGCGCGTGTTGTCGCAAATCGCGGCGATGGGCATGTGGACGCATTTCCTGCACGCCGACGATGTCTATGACACCCCCGGGGACGACGCCCCGGCGGCGCGGGTGCGCAACCCGCAGACGCGCCTGTGGCGGTCGCGGAACGCGGATGGCCGGCCTGGGCTGTTGGCGGAGCTGGAAGCGTGGATCACCTGGGTCAGAAAGCGCTTTCCGTGGCTGGAGTTCGTCCGCGCGTCCGAGGCCGAGACGCGGCTGCGCGCCCACTTGCGCAATCGCGTCACGGTGTTGCTGTCCGATGCTCACATCGACATCCGCTGTTCGTCGCCGGCTCTGTTTCAGATCAGAACCGGTGACGGCATCACCCTTCATCCGGTGCGCGGCGGACGGCTGGTCGCGCGCAGCCGCGCAACGCGGGGCGTGGTGCATGTGGTGGAATGCGCCGCCGGGCGCAATCTGTTCGAGAAGAAGAAGGCGGCCTGAACGGGCCGGCGGGGTCCTTCAGCCCATGCCGGCCAGCGACAGGAAACTGGCCTCGCGGCGCATCGCATTGCGGGCGTTCATGGCTCGCTTCGTCATGGCGCTCCAGAACGGCCACCAGCCCCTGGTCCGGATCTCCCACGACCATTGCAGGGCCCGGGCCCGGTTTTCCCGCCCGATGCGCCGCCGCAGCGCCGCATCCTTCAGCAAGGTGGCGACGGCGTCGGCGAAATGCCCCACCGTCTCGTCATGGATGATGAACGGCCGCTGCAAGGGGCCGAACACGTCGGCGACGATGCCGACATCGGTGGACACCACGGGCACGGAGCAGGCCATGGCCTCAAGCACCGGGTTGGGCGTTCCTTCCGCCGCGGAGGTGCAGACGAAAACGTCCAGCTGGCGATACAGCGCCGGCATGTCCGCGAAGGGAACGTAGGAAACCTGCGGGTCGGCCACCACCTCCTTCACCGCGAAGCCGCGTTCGGCGAGGGCTTTCATCATCGGTCTGAACAGGCGGTGAAAGCCCTTCACGTCGTCGTCCCGCGCGTCGCGGCCCCAGGCGCTGTTGCCGACCCAGCCGATGGCAAGCTCCCGCTTGTCTTTCCGGCCGCCGCCGGCCGGCGAGAAATGGTCCGTATCGACGCCATCGGGAATGACGGCGTCCGGCGGTGGCAGACCCGGCGCGGCGGCGTAGATGTCGCGCAACTTGTTGGACGACACCGTATAGCCGTCGATCAGGGCGAAGCGCGCCCGCCGCCGCCGCAGGTCATCGGCGCCCGAAAACAGATGGTCATAGACGGAGGTGGTGAAGGCGCAACTGTTGATGCCGCGGATCATGGCCGGATAATCAAAGCCCATGCGCTGCGCCGCGCGCCTGATGGTGCCGGGGTCGAGCAGGTGGAAGATGTCCTCTCGCCAGAAGACATGGCACAGGTCGATCCGCTTCAAGAAGATCGCCTCGAAAAACCGGTGCTCGTTGTCCAGCACATCGCGCATGTAGATTTTCGACACGCGATGCGCGCCGGCATGGCGGGAGATGTTGGTGGCGATGTTGTCAAACGCCCATGACGGCTGATCCGGGCACAGAAGCACGTGCAGCGGTCTTTCGGCGGATGCCGGCCGGTGGCTGGTCACGCTGGCCCCCTGCAACTCGATGTTTTCATCAAGAAGGCTTTCCCGAAGGTCTCAAGAAACGTCAGGAACCGGGTGGAAAAGGCGGTTCGATCTGCGAGCGCCGACGTGGCGCGACATGTCATCTCCGCCAATATCGTCAAGTCCACCCGGTGGCGCCATCGACGACATCAAGAGCAGCCATTCCATCCGGATCATAAACCGGGCGTCTTTCGTCCATCAACCGGGTTCAGGCGACGTTCGTGCGCGGGGGTTCATTGTCGTGAGCCGCCAATCGATATGAAAGCGGCCGCTGGGAAAAACGGTTTCCCCTATTTACTATGCTCGCGGCTGTCAAATATAATTGGGGCAAATCATGGCCGACGGGAAGTGGGAGGCGCGACATGAACACCGATCACATCCGGCGCCTCCTGGGCGACGAGCGGTGCGGGCTGTATCTGCTCGCCACCTTTGACGAGCGCGCCGCTGCCGAACATGATGGCGTGTTGACCGTCCACGCGGCCGCAGGCGCGATCACCCCTGAAAACGTGGCGTTCATCGAGGCGTCCGTCGCCAGGGTGGCGCCCGGGATGCCGGTGCGCATCCGTCGTCATGCGGCCACGGATTTGCATGGCCAGGATTGCCTGGAAAACTTCGCGCGCCTGTTTGGCGAAGGCCGCATCGTGGCCGATCCGACAGGCTCGTTCGCGCGGGTGAGCGGGTTGATCCGGCTGGCCCTGCTGATTCGGGCCGAATGCTGGCGGCGGGTGGAGCGGGTGCTGTGGCATGCCGAAGAACGCCGACTGATCGTGCAGGCCGCCAGCGGTGACGACGCCTCGCTGCGGGCGCGGATACGCCGCCTGATCGACGCCAACGCCGATGACGACCTGCGCGGCGCGATCGCCGCCATTGAGATCTGTGCACAGACACCGGAGGAAGCATGCATACCGGTGGATGTGTTGTCGCGCCGGCCACCAGCGGCCAGCCCGCCACCGGCCGCCCGTGAAAGAAACGGCGGCCTGCTGGCGCGGCTATCGAAGATTGCCGCCATCGCCGGCTTGAGCTCCGTCTCCGCCGCGGCGGCGGGCGCGGCGGACATTCCGCCGGCCGAACGGGCCAGCGTGTCGGGGATCGCGGCGCTCGTCGGGTTGACGACGCTGGGCGAGAATTCCTTCGGGGCGCGCAACCGCCACCAGGCGGTGGGCGGCTTGCGGCTGTATTTCGGCGAGGCGGGAGTGAAGGCCGCTGCCGTGTCCGGCGACGTGCGCGCCTTGGACACCGCCACGCCGGACGCCGGGCCGGACAATGCCGCGCAGCGGCGCGTCAGGTATCCCGCGCCGGCGATCCACTCGCAGAAGAAGGCGTGAGCATGAGCGCCCTCCCGCGCGACGGACGGGCCAACCGCGACCAATGAGCCGACCGGGGCGCGACAGCAACCTTCGGACGGCCAATTCACGGAAAGGAGCGCGGCCGGCGTGAACAAGGGCCGGCGCCGCCGACGAAGCCGAACGGACAGGGGAATGGCGAAATGAGCAAGGGGATCAAGGGGGCGCCCGCCAAGGCGTTGTCTGCGGCCATGATGATGATCGGGTGCGCCGGCGTTCTGACCGGTGCGCCGGGCCGGGCCGTGGCCGGTGCGGGTGAAGGGATGAACGACACCGTGCTGTTTTTCGGCCCGCAGGTGGCCATCAGGAGCACCGGCAAGTCCACGCTGGGTTTCGACAGCGGGTTCACCACGGCGCTGAGCGGCGACATCGACGCCTCCGGATGGGTTGTGACCGGTAATCTCGGATACGCGCACACGCGCTACGCCGGGGCGCTTACGCACTCGTTCTATTCTTCCCTGCTCATCGGCTATCAATGGCAGACGCCGAACATCTATTTCTCGCTGTCCGCCGGTGTGGCGCTCAATGGCGATTACGACACCGCTTCAGGCACCGGCGTCGTCGGCGCCGTCGGCGGCAGCCTGCTTTACGTCTTCGAGACGAAAGCCGTGAACGCTCCGTATGTGCAGTCGTTCGGCTCGTTTTCCACCATCGCCACCGACATCTATCTGCACGCCAAGGCCGGCTACAAGACGACATCGGTTTCCTATGGCGCCGAATACACCTTCTTCGATGACAGCGGCAGCGCCCCCACCCATCGGATCGGCGTGTTCGTCAATGGGATCCGGATCACCGACCGGCTCTCCATGTCGGTTTCCGCCGGCTATCAATACAACCGGGCCCCCGACGAGCTTGGCGGCGCTTACGCGACCATCGGCTTTTCCACGCCGCTATCCCTGTTCAAGTAGAGCGCGCCCGCACGAGGCGTGCGCGGCGGCCGTGCATGTGGCCCCGGCGCTCGTCGTGACCGGACGTTTGCGGGCCGCCGCAACAAGAGGCAAGGGCGCTTGACAACGCGGCGTGGGGCGGGGCATGTAACGCGCCTGATATCGAGATGCAGCAGCGGGGGCGAGACCCCCCTTCCGCCGGCTCAGGCCAACGAACGAGAACGACAAGGAAGC
>DRPD01000396.1 GCA_011374735.1 Thermopetrobacter sp. | reverse complement strand
GGAGCGCGGCGAACAGACGTTGCTGTTCCTGAACCGCCGCGGCTATGCGCCGCTCACCCTGTGCCGGGCCTGCGGCCACCGCCTGCAATGCCCCAACTGCTCCGCCTGGCTGGTGCAGCACCGCCGGGCCCGGCGGCTGCTGTGCCATCATTGCGGCCATGCCGGGCCCATTCCGGCCGCCTGTCCGTCGTGCGGGGCGGAGGAGAAGCTGGCCGCCGTCGGGCCGGGGGTGGAGCGGCTGGCCGAGGAGGCGGCGCGGCGCTGGCCGGAGGCGCGCCTCGCCACCCTGTCCTCCGACCTGCATCAGGGCGCGGCCCTGAAGCGCCTGCTGGAGGCCATCGCCGAAGGGGCCTATGACATCATCATCGGCACCCAGCTGATCGCCAAGGGGCACCATTTCCCGAACCTGACGCTGGCCGGCGTCGTTGACGCCGATCTGGCGCTGGAAACCACCGACCCGCGGGCCGCGGAGCGCACCTGGCAGCTGCTGGCCCAGGTGGCCGGCCGGGCCGGGCGCGTGGACAAGCCGGGGCTGGCCCTCATCCAGACCCACGGGCCCGAACATCCATTGATGGCGGCGCTGGCGGCATCCGATCGCGACGCCTTCATCGCCTTCGAGCGCGCGGCGCGACAGGCGGCCGGCATGCCGCCGTTCGGGCGGCTGGCGGCGCTGATCGTCTCGGCGCGCGATGACGAGGCGGCGGCCGACGCGGCGCGGCGGCTGGCCCTGGCCCGTCCGCCGGCCGACCGGGTCATGGTGCTGGGCCCGGTGGCCGCCCCCATCCACCGCCTGCGCGGGCGCTGGCGCTATCGCTTGCTGGCGCAATCACCGCGCGCTATCGACCTGTCGGCCTTCGTGCGCGCCTGGCTGAGCCGGGCGGCGTTACCCGGATCGGTCAGGCTGGAAGTGGACATCGACCCTTACAGCTTCATGTGATGCGGGGAGGCGGAATTGGCTAATGAGAAGCGCCAATGGCGAGAATTCGCCATTGGCGCTTCCTGGCCATTCTTTTCACGGGATTTCGTCCGTCAAGGGCGGCCCTTCGGGCCGTCGCCGAAGGCGATTGCACCCTTGACGGACGACATCCCGTGAAACACTTCCTGCCTACTTGCTTGTGTCAGGCGCGCAGCAGCTCGTTGATCGATACCTTCGCGCGGGTTTTCTCATCGACCCTTTTGACGATCACCGCGCAATAGAGGTTGGGGGCCGGCCGGCCGTTGGGCAGGGTGTCCTTCGAGCCGGGCATGGAGCCTGAGACCACCACCGAATAGGGCGGCACGCGGCCGTAATGAATCTCGCCCGTCTCGCGATCGACGATGCGGGTGGACTGGCCGATGAACACGCCCATGGAGATCACCGAACCCTCGCCGACGATGACGCCCTCCACGATTTCGGAGCGCGCGCCGATGAAGCAGTTGTCCTCGATGATGGTCGGGCCGGCCTGCAACGGCTCCAGCACGCCGCCGATGCCCACCCCGCCGGACAGATGCACGTTCTTGCCGATCTGGGCGCACGAGCCGACGGTGGCCCAGGTGTCCACCATGGTGCCGCTGTCCACATAGGCGCCGAGATTGACGAAGGAGGGCATGAGCACCACGTCCGGCGCGATATAGGCGGAATGGCGCACCACGCAATCGGGCACGGCGCGAAAACCGGCCCTTTGGAAGTCATCCGCCGTCCAGCCGGCAAACTTCGGCGGCACCTTGTCCCACCAGGCGGCGCCGCCCGGCCCGCCGTCGATCATCGTCATGTCGTTGAGCCGGAAGGACAGCAGCACCGCCTTCTTCAGCCATTGATGCACGTGCCACTCGCCGTCGATTTTCTCCGCCACCCGCGCCTTGCCGGCATCGAGCAGGTTCAGCGCCTCGTCCACCGCCTCGCGCACCTCGCCGGTGGTGGCCGGGCTGATCTCCGCGCGGTTGTCGAACGCGCTGTCGATGACCGATTGCAAATCCTCGAAACTCATGTCGTCTCCTCGATGTTTTCCGTAGCCAGCCGGGACAGGAAGCCCGGCAGATCGTCCGTCACGAACTGCACATACGGCGCGTGCAGATCGCCGTTCAGTTGGTTGATGTGGTTGCCGTCGGTGTTGTCCCGATGACGCACCAGCACGGTCTTCATCCCCAGCTCATGGGGCGTTTTCAGATTGCGGGCGATATCCTCGAACATCGCCGCCTGATCGGGCGCGATGCCGGTGCGCTTCAGGAATGCTTCATAGGCCGCCGCCATCGGCTTGGGCAGCCAATCGGCGGCGGCGATGTCGAACACCGCATCGATGTGCCCGGTGATGCCCAGCCGCGCCATCACCTTCTCCGCGTGGGCCGCGGAACCGTTGGTGAACACCCACTTGCGGCCCTTCAGCCGCGTCAGCGCCGCATCGAGCATCGGATCGGGGGCGATGTGGCCATAGTCGATATCGTGCACGAAGCGCAGATAATCGTGCGGATCATCGATCTCGCCATTGAGCATCAGCCCGCGCAAGGTGGTGCCGTGGCGGTGATAATAGTCCTTCTGGATGCGCCGCGCTTCTTCGGCGTTCACGCCGAACAGCCGCATCAGGTATTCGCCCATGCGCCGGTCGATCTGGTCGAACAGCCGGTAGCGGGCGGAATACAGGGTGTTGTCCAGATCGAACACCCAGTGGCGCACCGATGCGAAGGCGGCCCTCATGCGCCGGCCTCGCTGATGCGGGTGCCGGCGCCGCGGGTGGTGAACAGCTCCAGCAGCAGCGCGTGCGGCACCCGGCCGTCGAGAATGATGACGCCCTCCACCCCCTTCTCGATGACCGCCACCGCGGAGCGCACCTTGGGGATCATGCCGCCGGCGATCACGCCGCTGGAGATCAGCGCCTCGACATCGGCCGGTGTCAATTCGGGGATCAGCGCGCCGTCCGGGTCGAGCACGCCGGCCACGTCGGTCAACAGCAGCAGCCGCTTGGCCCGCAAGGCGGTGGCCAGATGGGCGGCGAAGGTGTCGGCGTTGATGTTGAGCGTTTCGCCGTCTTCGGACAGGCCGATGGGCGCGATCACCGGAATGGCGTCGGAGGAGGCCAGGCAGTCGATGATGGCGGTGTCCATCCTCACCGGTTCGCCGACGAAGCCCAGATCGATGATCTTCTCCAGCCCGGAGACGGGATCGGCCTTCTTGCGCTTCAGCTTGCGCGCCGTGCACAGGCCGCCGTCCTTGCCGGAGATGCCCACCGCGCGGCCGCCGGCGGCGGTGATGTTGGCCACCACCTGCTTGTTGACGGAGCCCGACAGCACCATCTCCGCCACCTCCACCGTCTGCGCGCAGGTGACGCGCAGGCCGTCCTCGAAGCGGCTGGCGATGCCCAGCTTCTGCAGCATCTGGCCGATCTGCGGCCCGCCGCCGTGGACGATCACCGGATGGATGCCCGACAGCTTCATCTGCACCACGTCGGCACAGAACTTCTTGGCCAGCGCCGCATCGCCCATGGCATGGCCGCCATACTTG
>DRPD01000395.1 GCA_011374735.1 Thermopetrobacter sp. | reverse complement strand
GACGCCGCCTGTGACGCGCTGACGGAGATGAGCGCCGAACAGCGCCGGCTGGTGGACCGGCTCATCGCCTTCTCCGCCCAGCGGGTGGACGACGTGCTGGTGCCGCGCGCCGACATCATCGCCGTGGAGGCGTCGTCATCGCTGCGCGACCTCATGGAGCTGTTCGCCGAAGCCAGCCATTCGCGCCTGCCGGTCTATCGCGCCACCCTGGACGACGTGCTGGGCATGGTGCACATCAAGGATCTGTTCATGCTGCTGCGCCACTCCGGTCGCCCTGGCCGCAATGGCGATCAGACCGCCACCACCCCCGACATGGTGCTGCCCGGCCAGCTGCTGGCCACGCCGGTGGAGCACTCCGGCCTGCTGCGGCCGCTGCTGTTCGCGCCGCCGTCGATGCCATCCGCCGATCTGCTCTTGAAGATGCAGGCCACCAGATTGCACATGGCCATCATCGTCGATGAATACGGCGGCACCGAGGGGCTGGTCACCATCGAGGATCTGATTGAGCAGATCGTCGGCGACATCGCCGATGAACACGACGCCGAACAGGAACCGCTCATCACCCGCGTCAGCGACGGCTATGTGGTGTCGGCCCGGCTGGAAGTGGAGGAGCTGGAGAAGCTGTTGCACATCGACCTGCTGCCGCCGGAACGCGACGAGGAGGCCGACACCGTGGGCGGCATGCTGTTCATGCTGGCCGGCCGGGTGCCGGTGCGCGGCGAGATCGTGCGCCACCCGCAAGGCCCGGAGTTCGAAATCCTCGACGCCGACCCCAGGCGCATCAAGCGCGTCAGGGTCATCGCCCCGCCACCGCCGGACGCCCCGGCCTGACGCCGCCCGCGCCACGAAAAGCGGTGAAAAAGTTGCTGGCCCGCCTGCCCTGAATGGCGTATCACACCTTGCGCGAAGCCACCATATCGAGCTGACGACCATGACCGCTGACACCACCACCTCGCCCGACCGCGAAGTTTCCGTGCGGGAGCTGTTCGGCATCGAGAGCAATCTCACCGTGCCGGCCTTCGCGGAACCCACCGAGCACGTGCCGGAGATCGATCCCGACTACCTGTTCAACCCCGAGACCACGCTGGCCATCCTGGCCGGTTTCAAGCACAACCGGCGGGTGATGATCACCGGCTATCACGGCACCGGCAAGTCCACCCATATCGAACAGGTGGCGGCCCGGCTCAACTGGCCGTGCGTGCGCATCAATCTCGATTCCCATATCTCGCGCATCGATCTCGTCGGCAAGGACGCCATCGTGCTGAAGGACGGCAAGCAGGTCACCGAGTTCCGCGAGGGCCTGCTGCCGTGGGCCTTGCAGAACAACGTGGCGCTGGTGTTCGACGAATACGACGCCGGCCGCCCCGACGTGATGTTCGTCATCCAGCGGGTGCTGGAGGTGAAGGGCAAGCTCACCTTGCTCGATCAGAACCGGGTCATCCACCCGCACCCGGCCTTCCGCCTGTTCGCCACCGCCAACACCATCGGGCTGGGCGACACCACGGGGCTGTATCACGGCACCCAGCAGATCAACCAGGGCCAGATGGATCGCTGGTCCATCGTCGTCAACCTCAACTACCTGCCGCACGACGAGGAGGTGAACATCGTGCTGGCCAAGGTGAAGTCGTTCGCCGAGACGGAGGACGGCCGCCAGGTGGTGAACCGCATGGTGCGCGTCGCCGATCTGACCCGCAACGCCTT
>DRPD01000394.1 GCA_011374735.1 Thermopetrobacter sp. | reverse complement strand
GGTGAAGGCCGCCGCCATCACCTATCTGGAGGGCTACCTGTGGGATCCGCCCAAGGCCAAGGACGCCTTCGTGAAGGCCGCCGAGATCGCCCGCCGCGCCGGGCGCAAGGTGGCGCTGACGCTCTCCGACGCCTTCTGCGTCGATCGCCACCGCGACAGCCTCCTGGAATTGATCCGTCGGCAGGTGGACATCCTGTTCGCCAACGAGGCGGAGATCAAATCGCTGTATCAAACGGCCACCTTCGACGACGCCCTGCACGCGGTGCGCGATGACTGCGCGCTGGCGGTGCTGACCCGCTCCGCCGCCGGCTCCGTGGTGGTGGAGGGCGACGACGTGCACGTGGTGGAGGCCTTTCCGGTTGACAAGGTGGTGGACGCCACCGGCGCCGGCGATCTGTTCGCGGCCGGCTTCCTGGCCGGTTTCACGCAAGGCCGTGAAGTGGCCGATTGCGCCCGCATGGGGGCGCTGGCGGCGGCCCACATCATCCGGCAGGTGGGGGCGCGCGGCATCCGCCCGTTTCATGAAATCGCCCGCGAGAACGGCTTTTGAGCGAAGCCGCCGAAAGCGGCGCACGCATGGCTTGACATGAAGGTTGGTCTGATGAGAGGCGCCAATGGCGACAACCGCCTCAATAGATCGGAAAGGGAAAATATTTGCGGCGGATGCGCTCGCGCGTGCCGTCGGCGATGATCGCCTTCAGCGCCGCGTTCAGCCGTTTCCTCAACGGCCCGTCCTCCAGCCGCACCGCGATGCCCGCCCCTTCGCCGAACCAGGCCGGATCGCTCACGTCGTCGCCGACCAAGGCGCAGCAGGCCCCGGCCACGCCGCGCAACAGCTCGTGCAGCACGATCCTGTCGGCCAGCAGCAGGTCGATGTCGCCCGCCTTGAGCGCCTTGAAGCCGTCATCGAGGTTCTCGAAGGTGACGAGGCGGGCTTCGGGGTGAACGTTCTTCAGATAATGGGCGTGAATGCTGCCCGCCACCGCGCCGACCTTGCGCCCCTGCAGCGCCGCCGCCGTGGTGGCCGTGATGCCGGAACCCTTGCGCGCGATGAAGGCCGCCGGCAGCCGGTAATAGGGCCGCGTGAAGGCCACCAGCTTCTTGCGCCCGTCGGTGATCGACAGCGACGAGATCACGGCGTCGAAGCGCCCGGAACGCAAGGCCGGGATCAGGTTGTCCCATGTCTCGGTGACGAACGCGCATGTCACTTTCAGGCGCGCGCACAGGGTCCGTGCGATATCGATGTCGAACCCGGCCAGCGTGCCGTCGGCCGTTTTGTAATTGAACGGCGGATAGGCCCCTTCAACGCCGATGCGCAGGGTCTTCGCGCCCTCTTCGGCCAGCCCCGGCCCGGCATGACCCGTCAGCACGGCCGCCACCAGCGCCAGCGCCATCATGCGAATGCCCGTCCTGCCCAACGCCATCCCTTGCCAGCGCCTCGTCTCGTGTGCACCATTTCCACCAATGGCCCATTGCCGGCGCCGGCGCAAGCGGCGATGGTGCGGGGACTTGTTGCCAAACGACAGGGAGGAGGGGCAGGCCATGTCCGACACCAAGTATCTGCT
>DRPD01000393.1 GCA_011374735.1 Thermopetrobacter sp. | reverse complement strand
GGACGAGCTGGATCGCCGCATCATCCAGCTGAAGATCGAGCGCGAGGCCCTGAAGAAGGAAACCGACGAGGCCAGCAAGGAGCGGCTGGAGAAGCTTCAGAAGGAGCTGGCCGAACTGGAGCAGCGGGCGGCGGAGCTGACCACCCGCTGGCAGGCCGAGAAGAGCCGGCTGGAGGAAGAGCGCAACCTCAAGGAGCGGCTGGACAAGGCGCGCATCGAGCTGGAGCAGGCCCAGCGTTCCGGCGATCTGGCCAAGGCCGGCGAGCTGGCCTATTCGGTGATCCCGGAGCTGGAGCGCAGGATCGCCGAGGCGGAGAAGCGCGAGACCTCCGATGACGCCATGCTGCGCGAGGAGGTGACCGAACGCGACGTCGCCCAGGTGGTGTCGCGCTGGACGGGCATTCCGGTGGACAAGATGCTGCAGGGCGAGAACGAGAAGCTCCTGCACATGGAACAGGAGCTGGCCAGGCGCGTGGTCGGCCAGGAAGAGGCGGTGCGCGCCGTCTCCACCGCCGTGCGCCGGGCCCGCGCCGGCTTGCAGGATCCCAACCGCCCGATCGGCTCGTTCATGTTCTTAGGGCCGACCGGCGTGGGCAAGACGGAGCTGGCGAAGTCCCTGGCCGCCTACCTGTTCGACGACGAGCACGCCATCCTGCGCATCGACATGTCGGAATACATGGAGAAGCACGCCGTGGCGCGGCTCATCGGCGCCCCGCCGGGCTATGTGGGCTATGAGGAAGGCGGCGCGCTCACCGAGGCGGTGCGCCGGCGGCCCTATCAGGTGATCCTGTTCGACGAGATCGAGAAGGCCCACCCGGATGTCTTCAACATCCTCCTGCAGGTGCTCGACGACGGGCGGCTCACCGACAGCCACGGCCACACGGTGGATTTTCGCAACACCATCATCATCATGACCTCCAACGTCGGCGCGGAACATCTGCTGCAACTGGGTGACGACGACGATGTGGACAAGGTGCGCGATCAGGTGATGGCCGCGGTGCAGGCCACCTTCCGGCCGGAGTTCCTCAACCGGCTGGACGCCATCATCCTGTTCCACCGTCTGAAGCGGCGCAACATGAAGGCCATCGTGGACATCCAGCTGCAGCGCCTGCAGAAGCTGCTGGACGATCGCAAGATCGTGCTCGACGTGGACGAGCCGGCGAAGGAATGGCTGGCCGGGAAGGGCTACGACCCGGCCTTCGGCGCGCGGCCCCTGAAGCGGGTGATCCAGCAGTATGTGCAGGACCCGCTGGCCGAGCTGATCATCGCCGGCAAGGTGAAGGACGGCCAGACGGTGCGCGTCACCGTCAAGGACGGCAAGCTCGCCATCAACGGCGAAACGGTGCTGGATGAGGCCGCCTGAACCTTCGCCCGCGCCAGATACGCCAACGAGAAGCGCCAATGGCGATTTTTCGCCATTGGCGCTTTGTCATGAGCGGCCCGGCACCAGCCCCTACAGCGCCAGATAGCGCTGGCGCAGCTCCTCGTCGGCCAGCACCTCCTTGGCATCGCCGTCATAGACGATCCGGCCCATGTCCAGAATGGCCGCCCGATCGGCCAGATTGAGCGCCGCCACGGCGTTCTGCTCCACCAGGATGGTGGTGATGCCGAGGCGGCGGATCTGATGCAGGATGTCCTCGATCTCCTGCACGATCACCGGCG
>DRPD01000392.1 GCA_011374735.1 Thermopetrobacter sp. | reverse complement strand
GGGCAGCGCGAACAGCAGGCCCAGCAGGACCACGCCGAAAATGCTCAGAACCTTGAACCCGGTGATGCGAAACATCCGCTCAAGCCCGCATGTCGTAGGCGTTCGTCAAGAATGCCTCATTTGCCCTCGCCGCCCGCCTTGGCCGGCTGGCCCTTGGCGCGCACGTCGGCGACGTAGCCGCGCAGCACCTTCACCTTCAGTTCCGGGGCGATCTCCACGGTCAGCTCGTCGCCGTTCACCTTCGCCACCTTGCCGACGAGGCCGCCGGAGGTGATGATGGTATCGCCACGGCGGATGGACTCCAGCATCGCCTGGTGCTCCTTCATCTTCTTCTGCTGCGGGCGGATCAGCAGGAACCAGAACACCGCCATCATCAGGATGAGCGGCAGGATCATGCCGAAGATGCCACTGGCGCCGGGGCCGGCCGCGGTCTGCGCGAATGCGGGCGTGATGAACATCGTGTGGTCGTTTCCTCTTGTTGGCGGCGCGACGGGCCGGATTGAAGGGAATCGCGCGCCGGGTGGGTTTGCCTGCCATGCCTATATCGCGCACAATGGCATTTGGCAAAGACAAACGAGATGAAAAAACCGTCGGCATTCCCCTGCATCGGACTTCCATCATGACGCGGGACGCGAACGAACAGACTTCCCTGCTGGCGCGAATCGCCGCGGCCCTGGAGCGGCTGGCACCGCCGCCGCGGCCGGCGACCGGCATGGCCGACGCACCGGGATTCGTGTGGGAGGCGGCGGCCGAACGGTTGAAACCGGTGGCGCGGATCAACCGCCTGCCGCTCGATCTGCTCATCGGCGTGGACATGCAGCGCGACGCGCTGCTGGCCAACACCCGCCGCTTCGCCGCCGGGCTGCCGGCCAACAACGCCCTGCTGTGGGGGGCGCGCGGCATGGGCAAGAGCTCGCTGGTGAAGGCCGTGCACGGGGCGCTGGCGGCCGACTTTGCGGCCTTGAAGATCGTCGAGATCCACCGTGACGACATCGCCTCCCTGCCGGGCCTGCTCGACGTGTTGCGGAACCATCCGGAGACGCGCTGCGTGGCGTTCTGCGACGATCTGTCATTCGATTCGGACGATACCTCCTACAAGGCGCTGAAAGCGGTGCTGGAAGGCGGCATCGAGGGGCGGCCGGACAACGTGGTGTTCTACGCCACCTCCAACCGCCGCCACCTGATGCCGCGCGACATGATCGAGAACGAACGCTCCAGCGCCATTCATCCGTCGGAAACGGTGCAGGAAAAGGTATCGCTGTCGGACCGCTTCGGCCTGTGGCTGGGGTTTCACGCCTGCTCGCAGGATGATTATCTGGCCATGATCGACGCCTATGCGGCCCACTTCGGCCTGGGCGGCGACGACGAACGCGCGGCGCTGCGCCACGCGGCGCTGGAATGGGCCACGACGCGCGGGGCGCGTTCCGGCCGGGTGGCCTGGCAGTTCATCGTCGATTACGCCGGGGCCAAAGGCAAGCGGCTGCCGATTTGAGGGGGCACGATCAGCGCGTCATCTCCAGCAGCAGCAGCCGCGCCGCCTCCAGGTCGCGCAAGGCGTCGCGCAGGGTTCGCGCCTGTTGATCGCTCAGGCCCGACGGCGGCGGCGTGGCCCGGGCCGCCGCCGCGGCGGGGCCCGGGGCGGGCGTTTTCTTCTTCGCACGGGGCGTCGCGTCGGAGGTTGCGGGTGGCGCGCTGGCGGGAGCGGCCGGTTGCGGTGGCGCGGGCGGCGCGGCGGCGGCGGGCGGCGTTTCGCCGCGGCCGATGGCCACCACATGGGCCACGCCGTGTTCGCGCAGGATCTTCTGCACGCCCTTGATGGTATAGCCCTCGCCATACAGCAGCTTGCGGATGCCGCGC
>DRPD01000391.1 GCA_011374735.1 Thermopetrobacter sp. | reverse complement strand
TGCATGACGCCGCTCGCCCCGCTTACCTCCCCGCCGCCATCGCCGGCGCGAAAGGGCGCTGGCGGCCGGCGGTATCGGTGATCATCCCGTTCTACAACGCGCATGAACACGTGGATGAAACACTGGCCAGCCTGCGCCGTCAGACCATCTTCGGCGACATGGAGGTGATCGTGATCGACGACGGCTCCGACGATCCGGACAGCCTGGCCAAACTGGACGAGTTGCGGCGGCTGGATTGGCTGCGGGTGGTGCGCATCGCCCATGCCGGTCTGCCGGCGGCGCGCAACGCCGGGGCGCGGGAAGCGCGTTCGGAATATCTCTACTATCTGGACGCCGACGACTTCATCGATCCGACGACGCTGGAAAAGCTCGTCCTGTTGCTGGCCACCCATCCACGGGCCGATTTCGCCTACAACGGCGTCGTGCATTTCGGCGATATCGAAGGGGTGGGGATCAACCGGTTCGACCCTGAGCGGCTGAAGCGGGAGAACTTCATCGTCTTTTCCAGCCTGATCCGCAAGGAGACATATTTCCGCCTGGGCGGCATGGATGAAGCGCTGATCGACAATTACGAGGACTATGACTTCTGGCTGCGGCTGCTGGAGGAAGGCGGCCACGGCGTGCTGCTGCCGGAGCCGCTGTTTCATTACCGGCGGCATATCAAGAGCAACCGCAACGTATTGATAAAACAGCGTGACGAGCGCCGGATGCTGGCCGATCTGCGAGCCCGCCATCCGGCCCTCTATGGCAAGAGCGAAACGGTCGATCGCGGCGGCTGGCGGCTGTTGCGCGCAACGCCGGCGCCGCACGAGCGGCTGCGGCGCGAAGCCGGGCTGGCGGCGCTGAGCGAACTGCCGGCTGATCTGCCGGTGCGCGGCTATCGCCGCCCCAATCTGCCCAACCCGTTCTCGCCGCTTCGCTGGGAAGGCGAAGAGCGGCGCATTCTCTATCTGCTGCCATACTTCACCATCGGCGGCGCGGAGCAGGTGGATCTCGCCATTCTGGCCGGGCTGAAGGAGCGCGGTTGGCGCATCACGCTGGCGGCCTGCGAGGAGCATCATCACCCGTGGAAAGAACGCTTCCTGGCCATGTCGGAAGATCATTTCCTGCTGCCGTCGTTCGGCCGGGACGAAGAGCGCCGGTTGCAGGTTCTCGAATACCTGATGATCTCCCGCAACGCCGACGTGCTGTTCATTCGCAATGCGGCCGTCGGTTACAAGCTGGCGCGGCGGCTCCGCGAGGTCACTCGCCAGGTGGCGGCCGTCGATCTGCTGCACCTGCACAATTTCGGGCGCGACTGGGTGGGGTTCAGCGCCCCCTATCATGACGCGCTCGACCGCCGCTTCGTGATCACCGAGGACCTGTTGAGGCACGCCGTTGACACCTATGGCCTGTCGCCGGAGCGGTTTCGCGTGATTTACAACGGGGTTGATTTCACAACGCCCCCGGCGCACCCGGCCGCCGCGCGGATCGCCGCATTGCGCGCCGCCGGGGCGCAGCTGGTGGGCTTCTGCGGGCGCTTCGATGCGGAAGGGCAGAAGGATCCGCTGCGCTGGCTGGAGACGGCGGCGCGCATTCACGCCGTGAAGCCGCATGCGCGGTTCGTGATGATCGGCGACGGGCCGCGGCTGGCCACGGCGAAGAAACGCGCCGCGCGGCTGGGGATCGCCGGTGCCGTGACCTTCACCGGCTACGTGGATGACCCGCGGCCGCTGCTGGCGGAGCTGGACGTGCTGATGCTGACCTCCCGCTACGAGGGCCTGCCGATGGTGGTGCTGGAGGCGCTGGCCCAGGGGGTGCGGGTGGTGGCCACCGACGCCGGCGGCACCCGCGAGGCGCTGCTCGATGGCGAGATGGGCGCCATCGTGCCCCTGGACGCGGCGCCGGAAGTCATCGCCGACGCCGCCGGCGTGGTGCTGGACAGGGCGGCGCAACGGCGGCTGTTCGATCCGCGCTTGCGGCGCGCCGTGAAAAGCCGCTTCGACCTGCAACGCCAGAAGAAGGCCTATGCGGATAATCTCGAAGAGCTGGTGTTAGGGCTTGACCATCGGCGGCGGTTGGATGATTATCAGTTGCGTGTGATGCAGCGGGCGATCGTACCTTAAGGGGTCATTCGCCGTCGCGAGGGCGGCGAGTGTAAGGGACATGCCAGAGAACTCATCACGACAGGCCGGACCGGCCGTGTCTGTCATCATGCCGGTGTTCAACGGCGCGTCCCATGTTGAGGACGCCGTCCTGTCCATTCTCGGGCAGACCTTCGGCGACTTCGAATTCATCATCATCGACGACGGCAGCACCGACGGCGCCGGAGAGATTCTGGCGCGGCTGGCGGCGGGCGATTCGCGCATTGTCCTCATGCGGCGCGAAAACCGCGGGATCGTCGCCAGTCTGAACGAGGGGCTGGCCCGCGCCCGGGCGCCGCTCATCGCCCGCATGGACGCGGACGACGTGGCCTCGCCGCAACGGCTGGAGCTGCAGGCGCGGGCGTTCGCGCGGCGCCCTTCTCTGGTGCTGCTTGGCGGGCAGGCGCGGATGATCGACGGCGACGGCCGGCCGCGCCGGCGGCTGCTGATGCCGGTGGGCGCCGAACGGGTGCGCGCCACGCTCTTGCGGACATGTCCGTTCATCCACCCGGCGGTGATGTTCCGGCGGCGGACGGCGTTGGACATCGGCGGCTACCGCGCGGCGTTC
>DRPD01000390.1 GCA_011374735.1 Thermopetrobacter sp. | reverse complement strand
TCGCGGCGGCAGGTGTGCTATCAGCTTCGGCCATGATGAAACGGATCACGCATATCGTCATGTTGCTCATCGCCCTGACGGCGGTGGCGGCGGCGGAGGGGCCGGAGGCGACCTTCGAGCATTCCCGCCTGCGGCTGTTCGACGGCGGGCGCGCGGGCGCGACGCACACCACCGGGCTGGGCATTCAGATGGCGCAAGGCTGGAAAACCTACTGGCGCATGCCCGGCGACGCCGGCATTCCCCCCGGCTTCGACTTCTCCGGCTCCGAAAACGTCGCCTCGGTGCGGATCCTCTACCCGCGCCCGACGCGCTATTCCTCCCCTGAGACGGGCGACAGCATCGGCTATTCCGGCCAGGTGATCTTTCCGCTGCAGGTGCGGCTGAAAGACCCCGCCGCGGCGGCGGTGCTGCGGGTGAAGATCACCTACGGCCTGTGCCGCGACGTGTGCATCCCGGTGGAGGCGACGTTGCGCCGCACGCTGCCGCCCGCCGGGGCCGACCCCCGGGAGGTGGCGCTGGTGAAGGCCTGGTTGAAACAGGTGCCAGCTCCAGCAACGGGCGCGCTGAAGGTGGCGGCCGCGGAGGTGATGGAGCAGGACGGCAAACCGGTGCTGAAGCTGGTGGTGCACGGCGCGGAAGAAGGCGTGGACATCCTGGTGGAAGGCCCGCCGCTGGCCATGTTCGGCAAGCCGAAGGCGGTGGGCGGAGCGGGCGCCTATGTGCTGCCGGTGTCGGGCATCGACGAGCCGCAGGCGCTGAAGGGGCGGGCCCTGACGGTGACGATTCTGGCCCGTGGAAGGGCCGTTGAACAGAAGGTCACGCTCCCATAGGCTGGCCTTTCCCAACCGCACCGCCAGAAGGGAGGACGGCTTCATGACCATTTCCAGTGGCGACAAGCTGCCCGGCGCGACCTTGTTCATCATGAGCGACGAGGGGCCGAAGGCGATTTCGACGGACGACTATTTCAGCCGGCGCAAGGTGGCGCTGTTCGCCATTCCCGGCGCCTTCACGCCCACCTGCGCGGCGCAGCACATTCCCTCCTATCTGGCCAACCTGGAGGCGCTGAAGGACAAGGGCGTCGATGCCGTGGCCTGCATCGCGGTGAACGATCCGTTCGTCATGCAGGCGCAGGCCGAAGCGGCCGGCGCGGCGGGCAAGGTCGACTTCCTCTCCGACGGCAATGGCGAGTTCACCAAGGCCATCGGGCTTGAGCTGGACGGCTCCGGCATCGGGCTGGGCACCCGCAGCACCCGTTACGCCATGTTGGTGGACGACGGCGTGGTGCGGGCGATCTTCGTGGAACCCGACCCGGGGCAGATGACCGTCTCGTCGGCCGAGAACCTGTTGCGTAATCTGTGAAGCGGGTGGTGGTGGCGATCGCCCCCCCTTCCTTCTTCCCGGGCCATCATGTTACGGCGCGCAGGATGCGGGCCAGCGGCTCGAAGACGCCGGGGGCGGCGGCCAGGATGTCGCCGGTGCGCAGGATGTCGCCCTTGGCGTCCAGCTCCTCGATGCGGCCGCCGGCCTCGCGCACCATGAGGATGCCGGCGGCGATGTCCCACACCTTCAGGCCGCGCTCCCAGTAGCCGTCGAAGCGGCCGGCGGCCAGCCAGGCGAAATCCAGCGACGCGGCGCCATAGCGGCGCAGGCCCGACACCTCCCGCTGCACCACCGCCAGCTCGCGCCGGAAGCGGGCCAGATCGGCGCGGCCACGGTGCGGGCAGCCATTGACGATGACCGCCTCGGCCAGCCCGTTTCTGGCCGACACGCGGATGCGGCGGTTGTTCAGAAAGGCGCCGCCGCCGCGGGTGGCATGGAACAGCTCGTCGTTGACGGGATTGTAGATCAGCGCCGCTTCCAGATGATCGCCGCGCCTCAACGCGATGGACATGGCGAAATGGGGAATGCCGTGGATGAAATTGGTGGTGCCGTCCACCGGATCGATGATCCAGTGATGCTCGCCGTCGCCGGCCTCGTCGGCACCCTCTTCGAGTATGAACCCATATGCGGGGCGGGCCCGGTGCAGCTCGTCGCGCAGGATCTCCTCGGTGCGCCGATCGGCGCGGGTGACGAAATCGGCCGGGCCCTTTTTCGACACCTGGAGGTTTTCCACCTCGCCGAAGTCGCGGCGCAAGGGGCGCGCCGCCTTGCGTGCCGCCCTGACCATGACGTTGATGAGCGCCGATGCGGACATGCCGGTCACGATTCGGCGCGCTTGACGTAGGAGAGGTCTTCGGTGTTGACGACGATCTTCTCGCCGGCGGCGATGAACGGCGGCACCATCACCCGCACGCCGTTCTCCAAGACCGCCGGCTTGTAGGAGGAGGCCGCCGTCTGGCCCTTGACCACCGGCTCCGCCTCGGTGACCTCCAAGGTCACGTGCAGCGGCAGCTGCACGCCCAGCGGCTTGCCCTCGTGCAGCTCCAGCACCACGGTCATGCCGTCTTGCAGGAAGGCGGCGCGGTCGCCCAGAAAATCGCGCGGCAGCTCGATCTGGTCGTAGGTGTCCATGTCCATGAACACCAGCTGGTCGCCCTGTTCATAGAGGAACTGGAAGTCGCGCTGCTCCAGGCGCACGCGCTCCACGCTTTCCGATGCGCGGAAGCGTTCGTTGAGCTTGGTGTTGCCCACCACCGCCTTCATCTCCACCTGGGCGAAGGCGCCGCCCTTGCCGGGCTTGACGTGCTCCACCCTGGTGACCACCCACAAGGCGTCCTTGTGTTGCAGCACCATGCCCGGCTTGATCTCGTTGCCCTGTATCTTCATCGTCGATGCGTTCCCGTGAATTGGTCGGCCGGGTGCTGTTTGTGGGGTTTTTGGCGGGCCGTCAAGCCCCCTCGTTTCAGCGTTGCGCCGGGCCGGGGCGGCGCCGGGGCGGCTTGCGCATGATGTCCCCCTTGCCGTTCATCCGCAGCACCCGCGCGGCGCGGGCCGGCCGGGTGTCGTAACGGCGCATGCGGGTGGGGCGGAAGGCGGCGGCGAGACGGCGGGCCTGCCGGATCTTCACGGCCGGCAGATGGCGCATGAACAGGTCGAGCCAGGTGTCGCGCGCGCCGCGCTTTTTGGCCAGCAGATACCACTTGGCGGCCAGCACCGGGCGGCGGTTGACGCCGCGGCCGGCGGCATACAGGCGGGCCAGCTTGCGCATGGCGTCGGCGTTGCCGCTCTGCGCAGCGTATTGCAGCCACTGGGCGCCGATCTTCTCGTTCTTGACCACGCCTTCGCCGCGGAACACCAGCACGCCATATTCCACCGCCGCCTGCGGCAAGCCGCCCAGCGCGGCGCGGCGGAACCATTTCGCGGCCTGGGAATAATTACGCTCCACTCCGCGGCCGGTGGCGTAGAGCACGGCGAGATTATATTGGGCGGCCGCATAGCCGGCCTCGGCGGCGCGGCGGAACCAGCGGGCGGCGGCATGGTAATCGGGCTTCAGCCCATGCGCGCCGGCATACAGCAGGCCGACGTTGTATTGGGCGCCGACATGACCGCGTTGGGCGGCCATCCTGGCCCATTTCAACGCTTCGCGCGGGTTCTTTTCGCCCAGCGCGCCGCTCAAGTGCAGCATGGCCAGGGCGAACATGCCGCCGACATGCCCGGCCTTGGCGGCCTTGCGAAACCATTGGGCGGCGGCCCGCGGGTCCTTCGGCAGGCCGTGGCCGTTTTGCCGCAATACCCCCATCATCGCCTGAGCCTCGCGGTGGCCGCTTGCGGCCAGCTTGCGGGCGATGGCGGCGGCGGCGGCATACTTGCCGGACTGGAACAGGGCGATGGCCTCGTCGAACTCGGGCTGGGCGGTGGCCACGGCGGGCAGCGCCGTGAGCAGCCAACCGGCCAGCGCGAGTCGCAACACGGCAGGCAGCGCGTTCATTCGGCCGCCTCCGTGGTCATCGCCGCCATGCTGGCGGCGATCACCCGGCGGGCGGCTTCGGGGCCGTCCCACATGGCCGGTGCCGGACAGACGAAATCGGCCCCGGCGCGGATCAGGGCGGGCAATGCTTCCGGTGGCGCCGGGGCGAACGCCACCACCGGCAGCACCAGCATCTCGGCGCACCAGGACAGCAGCGGCTCGCCCTTGGCATGGCGGGCCGGATCGATGGCCAGATAGTCGGCGCCGGCCTCGCCCAGGGTCATGGCCAGATGGCGGCCGCCGCCCGCTTCGGCGCCGACGATGGCGTCACCAGGCAGCGCGGCGCGGGCGGCGCGCAAGGCGGCGGGGCCGGTGGTGACATGCACGCCGTCGGCGCCGACGGCGCGGGCCAGCGCGGCGTCGTTCGCGATGAGCGTGGCGATGTCATGCTCATGGGCGGCGCGGGTCAGGGCCCGGGCCAGGCCGGGATCGACATGGCCTCGCGCATCGGCTTGCAGCAGCAGGCAGGCGATGTCGCCGGCGGTGGCGGCGGCGTGCAGGCAAGCGGCGGCGGCGGACGCCTCAAGCCCGGCCGGGGCGATCACGAACAGGCGGGGGGAATGGGTTTGCGTCATGCGCCGGTCGCTCTCTGCCAATCCTTCCGTGAAGCGCAAGTCCGATGCCCCCGGCGCGACGGCGCTTCGTGCCCAAGCGGTGGAAAACCGCTTCTGGGCGACGGGTGTGGCAAAAACATGGTGGGCGTCACGTTCCCGATCCCTCCTCCCGCGCTTCGGCCGATTCCGCCCGCAATCGCTGCATCAGCGCCTCGGCCAGCGCCTCGGCGGTGATGCCGAAATGGGCGAACAGATCCCCGGCCGGGGCGGAGGCGCCGAAGTCGCGCATGCCGATGAAGATGTCATCGCGGCCGATGAAGCGCCACCAGCCGTCGCGCACCCCGGCCTCGATGGCGGCGCGCACCCGCTCGCCGCCGATGATGCGGCGCCGGTGTTCCTCGTCCTGCTCGTCGAACAGCT
The DNA here is from genome assembly GCA_011374735.1 of Thermopetrobacter sp. Classification (GTDB taxonomy): domain Bacteria; phylum Pseudomonadota; class Alphaproteobacteria; order Rhizobiales; family Aestuariivirgaceae; genus Thermopetrobacter. The sequence goes on along the minus strand of DRPD01000390.1, from coordinate 6,475 downwards.
CCATGCACGGCACGGAGACGACGCGCACGGCGAAGCCCGCTTCCTCGACGATTTGGCGCGCCTTCAAGGCCAACGCCACCTCCGAACCGGAGGCGAAGATCACCGCGTCGCTGCCGCCGTTGCCGCTGCCGGCCAGCTCATAGGCGCCGTGCAGGCACAGGTTGCTCTTCTCCACCCGGGTGCGCACCGGCGGTGCCGGCTGGCGGGTCAGGGCCAGCACGGAGGGCCGGTCCTGGCGCTGCACGGCCAGTTGCCAGCATTCGGCCGTCTCCACCGCGTCGGCGGGGCGGAACACCAGCAGGCGCGGCATGGCGCGCAAGCCGGCCAGATGTTCCACCGGCTGATGGGTGGGGCCGTCCTCGCCGACGCCGATGGAGTCATGGGTCAGCACATGGATCACCCGCAAGCGCATCAGGGCGGCGAGACGGATGGCGGCCTTCATGTAGTCGGAAAACACCAGGAAAGTGCCGCCATAGGGGATGACGCCGCCGTGCAGGGCCAGCCCGTTCATGATGGCCGCCATGGCGTGCTCGCGCACCCCGTAATGGAGATAGCGGCCGGCCGGGCCGTCGGCGGTGAGGTCGTCGAGAGCGCCGGCGCGGGTGTTGTTGGAGCCGCTGAGATCGGCGGAGCCGCCGATGGTTTCCGGCAGCTCCTGGTTGACGACTTCCAGCGCCCGGCCCGACGCCTGGCGGGTGGCGATGACGGGAGCCTCTTCGGTCAGGCGGGCGCGCAACTTGCGCATGGCGGGGCGGAAGTCGGCCGGCAACTCGGCGGCCATGCGGCGCTCGAATTCGGCGCGGCGGCGTGGTGTGAGCTTGTCGAGACGCTTCTGCCACTGGTTGCGGGCCTTGCGGCCGCGCAGGCCCAGCAGGCGCCAGGCGTCGCGGATGTTGGTCGGCACCTTGAACGGCTCCGTGTCCGGCCAGTTCAGGGCGGCGCGCAGTTTCGCCACCTCCCCGGGGCCCAGCGGGGCGCCGTGCACCTTCGCCGAGCCGGCCAGCGACGGGGCGCCGAAGCCGATGGTGGTGCGGCACGAGATGAGGCTCGGCCGCTCGTCCTGCATGGCCTGTTCGATGGCGGCGGCGATGGCTTCATGATCGTGGCCATCGACACTCTGCACATGCCAGTTGGAGGCGGCGAAGCGGGCCAGCTGGTTGGTGGAATCGGCCAGCGCCACGTCGCCGTCGATGGTGATGCGGTTGTCGTCGTGCAGCAGCGTCAGCTTGCCCAGCTTCAGATGGCCGGCCAGCGACAGCGCCTCTTGCGAGATGCCCTCCATCAGGTCGCCGTCGCCGGCCAGCACCCAGGTGCGGTGATCGACGATGTCGTCGCCGAAGCGGGCCGCCAGATGGCGCTCGGCGATGGCCATGCCCACCGCCGCGGCCAGCCCCTGGCCCAGCGGGCCGGTGGTGGCCTCCACCGCGGCCAGCAGCTCGTGTTCCGGGTGGCCGGCGGCGCGGCTGTCCAGCCGGCGGAAGCGTTGCAACTCCTCGATGGGCATGTCCTCGTAGCCCAGCAAATTGAACAGCGCGTAGAGCAGCGCCGATCCGTGACCGGCGGAGAGCACGAAACGGTCGCGGTCCGGCCAGTGCGGATCCTGCGCGTCGAAGCACACGAAGCGCGAAAACAGCACGGTGATGATGTCGGCGGCGCCCAGGGCGATGCCGGGATGGCCGGAGGCGGCCAGCTCGATGGCGTCGACGGCCAGGATGCGCAAGGCATTGGCCATGTCCCGCCCGCTGACGGCGCCGGAGGTGGAGGATGTGCTGGTCATGAATATCCGGTTGTGTCCATTGGCTATACGCCCCCCGCACCCGCTAGCGGCGGTCTCACGCGCCGCAACGGGCCGGCGCGTGAACGGAACACGGGTTGTCAGGATACAGAGGGGCCGCCACCGGCCGTGATCTGGTGTCTCGCGTCATTCAGGACTCCACGCAGGCATGCCATTCTGGCACGAGCTGACTACCCGATCCCCGGCCGCATGCGCCTGAAGCTGGCGCCCCCAAGGGGACTCGAACCCCTGTTTCCGGCGTGAGAGGCCGGCGTCCTGGGCCACTAGACGATGGGGGCGAAGCCGTGTCATCCGGCGCCTCGCGGGCCATTCTATAGGAAGCCGCCGGGCAAAGTGCAAGCACTCTCTTGCACCCTTCAGCGGCGCCGCCTATCCATGACGATGCCGGCCATTCGCCGCGATTTGAGGCAACTGCTTGAGATAGCGATTGAATGCACCCGCCATGATCACCCTGGCCCACATCACCGATCCGCACCTGCCGCTGGCCGGGGTGCGTTTCGGCGAGCTGTTCTCCAAGCGCGTGCTGGGCTGGCTGTCGTGGCGGTTGAACCGCCGCCACCTGCACCGGCCGGAGGCGCTGGCGCGCATCGTCGCCGACGCGCAGGCCCACGACCCGCGCGTCATCGCGGTGACCGGCGATGTGCTCAACATCTCCGCGGCGGCGGAATACGCGCAAGGGGCGGCCTGGCTGCGACGGCTGGCGGGCGCGGACGGGCTGGCCTTCGTGCCGGGCAATCACGACTTCTACATCGACCGGGCGGCGACACGCGACGGCAAGGCGCGATTGACCACCGCGCACGGTGGCGCGGTGCCCGAATGGCCGTGGGCGCGGGCGGTCGGCAACGTGGCGCTGATCGGCCTCGATTCCACCCACGCGGCGCCGTGGGGGGAATCGAGCGGTGCCGTGGGTGCGCCACAACTTGAACGCCTGGCGCACCTGTTGCGGGACTGCCGGGCGAAGGGCCTGTGCCGGGTGGTGCTATTGCATCATCCGCCGCGGCCGGGAATGACGAAGCCCGGCAAGGCGCTGCGCGACGCCGACGCGCTGGAGGCGGTGGTGCGCGCCGCCGGCGCGGAATTGATCCTTTATGGCCACCTGCATCGCTGGCGTCATGAGACGCTGGACACCGCCAGTGGCGTGGCCCATATCCTGAGCGCCCCGTCGGCCTCGATGCGCCCCGACGCCGGGAGCGCGGCCGCCGGCTGGCAGATGATCGCCATCGGCCGCCGCCAGGGGCGCTGGTTTTTTGATGTCCCCCGCCGCGCCCTGGCCGCCGATGGTGAAACCATGCGGACCATCGAGACGCTGCGCCTGAACTCGGAGCGCCCGGCATGAAGCATATCGCCCTGTTGCTGAGCCGCGCCATCCTGACCAACTTCCTGCTGATGGTGTTCGGCATGTCGCTGATCCTGATCACCATCGAGATCATCATCTATCTCAACAATATCCTGCACCACAGCAACGACAGCTTCTGGGGAGTGGCGCAATACATCTGGGTGCGCCTGCCCTCCATGCTGTCGCTGTTCTGGCCGATCGCCATGCTGTTGGCCACCCTGGTGTCGCTGGCCACGCTGGGCTACCGCAACGAACTGACGGCGATCTGGGCGGCGGGCTATTCGCCGATGCGGCTGATCATCCTGCTGCTGCCGCTGGGCCTGGCGCTGGGAGTGGCGCATTTCGTGCTCAGCGACCGGCTGGCGCCGATGGGCGAGCGGGTGCTGAACGCCTGGGGGGTGGGCGACGCGGCCATTCGCAGCCATCAGCGGGATTCCTCCGGCGCCACCTGGTTGCGGGCCGGCGGCGACATCGTGCGGGTGGGCCGGATCGGCCGCGGTGGACGGGTGCTGCGCGACATCATCGTCTTCCGGCGTGGTGACGACGGCCTGCTGCGACAGCAGATCCATGCGGCGCGGGCCGAATTCCGCGCCGGCGGCTGGTTGTTGCGCGACGTGACCATCATCCGCCCCGGCAGCCGGCAGGTGCGGCGGCTGAAGACCCTGCCCTATGACGGCGACCTGTCGTTCGCCATGACCGGCAGCAAGTATGGGCATCCGGACGAGATGACCCTGAACGATCTGCGCCATTACATCGCGCATGGCGGCTATGGGCTGAAGCCCGTCCATGTCTATCGGACATGGTGGCACAAACGGCTGGCCCTGTTGCTGGTGGCGTGGCTGATGATGGCGGCGATGATCCCGCTGGCGGTGCGCTTCCGGCGCGACAAGCTGGTCACCTATCTGTTCGGCTACGGGTTCGCCATCGGCCTGTCGTTCTTCATTTTCGACCGCATCGCCACCACCTTCGGCGAGGTGGGGCTGGTGCCGCCGTGGATGGCGGCGTGGTTCCCCATCGGCGTGCTGGGACTGGTGGCGGCGGCGCTGGTGTTGCGGGTGGAGCACGTGCGATGAGCGCCGGGGTGATCGTCAATCCGCTGTCGGCTCAGGGCAACCGCAAGGGGCGGAAGCTGGCGGCGATGCTGCGACAGAGCGCGCCGGCGGCGCGGGTGGTGATGCTGGAGCATTTCGACGATCTCGGCCCGGCGCTGGCGGAATTCGCCGAGGCGGGCATCGAGGCGCTGTTCATCTCCGGCGGCGATGGCACCATCCAGGCGGTGCTGACCGATCTGGCGCTCAACTGGCGCGGGCCGTTTCCCGCCCTGGGCCTGCTGCCGCATGGCTCCACCAACATGGTGGCCGGCGATATCGGCTTTCGGAACAAGCGGCTGGCGGCGCAGCGCGACTACATCGCGCGGGCCGGCTGGCGGTCAGCGGACGCAAAGCGCGAGGAGCGCCCCGTCCTGCAAGTGCACGACAGCGCGCAGGGGCGGCGGTATGGCTTCTTCTGCGGCGCCGGCGGGGTGGCGGAGGCCACCTTCTACACCATCCGCGCCTTCAACAGAAAAGGCGTCATCGGTCATCTGGGGCCGCTGGCGACGCTGGCCGTGACGCTGGGCAAGGCGCTGTTCGGCCGGCCGGCGACGATGGCCGATGACGATCGTTTCGACAAGCCCTATCCGATGCGCATCGTGGCCGACGGCGAGCTGATCGCCGAGGGGCCGCAGACGGCGTTCCTGGTGACCACCCTGCGCCGGGTGGTGCTGGGGGCGCGGCCGTTCTGGGGCGGCTGCGCGGGGCCGCTGCGGCTGTCGGTGTTCGGCTGGCCGCCGCCCAACCTGCTGCGCTGGATGCCGGTGGCCATGTATGGCGGCGAAGACCGCCGCCTGCCAGCAGGGGCGCTGAGCCTGTGCCCGCGACGGGTGGAGGTGACGGCGCCGCAGCCGCTGGTGCTGGACGGCGAGGAAGTGTGGCTGAAGGACGGGCAGGAAACGGTGATCGTCACCCGGGGGCCGCGCTTCACCTTCCTGCGGGGATGAGCTTCAGGCGCTGGCGCAGGCGGCCCTTGCGCAGATCGAACATCAGGATTTCCACCCCCTGTTCGCCCCGCACCCGCACGGCCAGCCGGTCGCCGTTCATCACCATATGCTCCACGGTGGCGCCGGCCGGCAGGCGGGCGATGATGTCCCGCGGCGCGGCGGCCGGGGCGACGAGCTGGCGGCTCTTGACGATGATGCCGGCCACCAGGGCGGCCAGCGCCAGCACGATCAGCACGGCGAGGGTGACGACCACCGTCTTCAGAACCCGCAGCTGGCGCGGATCAGGCGGCGGCGGGGCGGCGCCTTCCGCCGCGTCGTGTCCTCGGCTATCGTCCCGGGTGGCCATGACCGATGATGCTCCCGACATACGTTCGTTTCGCGTCCCCCCCGACGAGGCCGGCGGGCGGCTCGACCGCTGGCTGGCCGAACGGCTGGCCGACCTCTCGCGGGGGCGCGTGCAGTCCCTCATCGCAGACGGGCGGGTGCGCGTCAACGACAGGCCCGCATCGCGCGCCGGGTGGCGGCTGAAGGCGGGTGACGTGATCGAGGTGGCGATCCCCCCGCCGACGCCGGCGGCGCCCGAAGCCCAGGACATCCCGCTCGCCGTGGTGCACGAGGATGACCACCTGATCGTCATCGACAAGCCGGCCGGGCTGGTGGTGCATCCGGCGGCGGGGCACGAGGACGGCACGCTGGTCAACGCCCTGCTGCATCATTGCGGCGGTTCGCTGTCCGGCATCGGCGGGGTGCGCCGGCCGGGCATCGTGCATCGGCTGGACAAGGACACCAGCGGCCTGATGGTGGTGGCCAAGAGCGACGCCGCGCACGCCGGGCTGGCCGAACAGTTCGCCGCCCACGGCCGCGACGGGGCGCTTGTGCGGCGCTATCTGGCGCTGGTGTGGGGCGCGCCCCGGCTGGCCCGCGGCACGGTGAACGCGCCGCTGGCGCGGGCCACGACCAACCGCAAGAAGATCGCCGTGGCGCGGCCCGGCGACGGGCGGGAAGCCGTCACCCATTACACCGTCATGGAACGATTTCCCGACCGTGGCGAAGAGGCCGTCGCCGCCCTGCTCTCCTGCCGGCTGGAAACCGGGCGCACCCACCAGATCCGGGTGCACATGGCGCACCTCGGCCACCCGCTGCTGGGTGACGCCACCTATGGCGCGGGCTTCGCCTCGCGGGCCGCGAAGCTCTCCGATGCGGCACGCGCGGCGCTTGCGGCCTTGAACCGGCAGGCGCTGCACGCGGCGGAGCTGGGCTTCATCCATCCGATCAGCGGCGAGCGGCTGCATTTCGCCAGCCCGCC
>DRPD01000389.1 GCA_011374735.1 Thermopetrobacter sp. | reverse complement strand
CGCCGAAAGTCATCTGGGAGCCTTCGCCGGGCTGGGCGGGCTGGCCGGCATCGCCGCAGAGAAAGCCGCCATCTTCGGGGCGCTGGCCGAGGGCGGCGTGGCGGTGTTCAACGCCGATGCGCCGCACGCCGACATCCTGCATGGGCGGGCGAAGGACGCCGGGGCGGCGGACATCATCACCTACGGGGAAAGTCCCGGCGCCGAGGTGCGGCTGTTGGAGGCGGTGGACACCACGGAAGGCGTGAGCCTGCGCGCCGACGCGCGCGGCCGGGTGCTGAGTTTCGCCGTCGGCATGCCGGGGCGGCACGTGGCCGTCAACGCGCTGGCGGTGATCGCCGCCGGACTGGCGCTCGATGCCGACCTGACGGCGCTGGCGCGGGCGCTGGCGGCGATGCGCCCGCCGCCGGGGCGCGGCGGCCGGGCGCGGCTTGAGGTGGCGGGCGGCGAGGCGCTGCTGATCGATGAGAGCTACAACGCCAATCCGGCTTCCATGCGCGCCGCCTTGCGGCTGCTGGCGGCGGCGCGGCCGGCCGGCGGCGGGCGGCGCGTCGCGGTGCTGGGCGACATGCTGGAGCTGGGCGACGACGCGGCGCGGTTGCATGCGGCGCTGGCCGACGATCTGGCGGCCTGCGGGGTGGATGTGCTCTATGCGGCGGGCGAGATGATGCAACATCTGTTCGCCGCCGCGCCGCGAGAGATGCGCGGCGCGCATGTGGCGGCGGCGGACGATCTGCCGGACTTGCTGCAAGGCGCGCTCACGGCCGGCGACGTGGTATTGATCAAGGGCTCCAACGGCTCCGGCATGTGGCGGGTGGCGCGGGCGCTGAAGGAGAGGCTCGGAGGGAAAGGGGGAGCGGCCTGAATGCTCTACTATCTGTCCTTGTGGCTGGCGGACGACATCTCGGCGCTCAACGTGCTGCGCTACATCACGTTTCGCACCGGCGGCGCCATCATGACCACCATGCTGCTGATCTTCCTGTTCGGCCCGGCGATGATCCGGCTGCTGAAGGTCAAGCAGGGCAAGGGCCAGCCGATCCGCGACGACGGCCCGGAAAGCCATTTCTCGAAAGCCGGCACGCCGACCATGGGCGGGCTGATGATGCTGGGGCCGATCCTCATCTCCACCCTGCTGTGGGCCGATCCGGCCAACCCCTACATCTGGGCGGTGCTGTTCGTGCTCGTCGGCTTCGGGGCCATCGGCTTCTATGACGACTACCTGAAGGTGACCACCGGCAGCACCCGGGGCTTTCCCGGCAAGCTGCGGCTGACGCTGGAGGCGCTGGTGGCGCTGGTGGCGGTGGCCATCATCGTCATGACCACCGATCCGCAGCTGTCCACGGCGCTGGCCTTTCCGTTCTTCAAGGATGTGCTGTGGCAGATGGGGCCGTGGCTGTTCATCCCGTTCGCCATGCTGGTGATCATCGGGGCGGGCAACGCGGTGAACCTGACCGACGGGCTGGACGGACTGGCCATCGTCCCGGTGATGATCGCCGCGGCCAGCTTCGGCCTGATCGTCTATCTGGTCGGCCATGCGGTGTTCGCCGACTATCTGCAACTGCATTTCGTGCGCGGCGTGGGCGAGCTGGCCGTCATCGCCGGGGCCATGCTGGGCGCCGGACTGGGCTTTCTGTGGTACAACGCGCCGCCGGCGCAGATCTTCATGGGCGATACCGGCTCGCTGAGCCTGGGCGGCGCGCTGGGGGCCATCGCGGTGGCGGCCAAGCACGAGATCGTGCTGGCCATCG
>DRPD01000388.1 GCA_011374735.1 Thermopetrobacter sp. | reverse complement strand
GGCGGTTTCCAGCGGCTGTTGCAAGGTGAGCCGATAGCGGCGCGCGGCGATGGGGCGATGGCTCATACCCGCACCTCCCGCCAGTCGCGCACAATGGCGCGGGCTTCGGCCGGCAGGCCCTTCAGGCCGGGCGCGTCGCGGCCCTCGCGGTGCTCGAACCAGTGGGCGACGGTGAGCAGCACCGCCTGTTTCAGGTCGGCGGGCACATCGGCGGGCGCGTCGCCGAAGCCGGCGGTGAAGGCGATCTCGTAGACGTTCATGCGATCGGCCGGGGCGGGAAAGGCGGCGAGCGCCCGCAGGCGGGCCGGGCGGCCGATGGTGTCGGCTTCCCAGGCGGCGGGATCGACGGTTTGCAGGCCCGTTTCGGTGAGCACCTTCACCGATTGCACCGCCTGCAGCGGATAAAGCGGAATGCGCACCACCCCCTTGCGCGGCCAGCAGTCGCTGAGCAGCCGCCAGCCTTGCGTGATGAACGCCAGGGCGCAGACGGCCTCGATACGGCGGGTGGCGGCGGCGATCAGATCGGCGATCAGCGCGTCTTCGGCCGCGTCGTCCACCTTCAGGTGAGCCTTCGCCTGCGCCAGCGTGACCGGGGTCGTGGCCGGCGGCGTGTCGAGCACCAGCGGCATGGGTGTCTCCTCAACAATGTCGTTCAGGGCAAGAAACGGAAGTGGAGAGGGGCCGGGGGGCGCGGGCCTTCATCAGGCGCGCCCGGGCGGCAGGGAGGGGAGGCGGGAGAAGCCCGGCCCCTCTCCGGTCTCGTGGTCAGGCGGCGAACTTCAACAGCTTGATGGCGTCGAAGTCCTGCACGCCGCCGCCAACGCGCTTGGTGGTGTAGAACAGCACGTAGGGCTTGGCGGAATAGGGATCGCGCAGCACGCGCACGCCGGCGCGGTCGACGATCAGGTAGCCGCGGCGGAAGTCGCCGAACGCCACGGAGAGGGAATCGGCGGCGATGTCGGGCATGTCCTCCACCTCGACGACGGGGAAGCCCATCAGGGCGGGACGGCCGTCGCGGCTGGCGGCGGGCTGCCAGATGTAATCGCCGTTGGCGTCCTTGAACTTGCGGATCTCCGCTTGCGCGCGGCGGTTCATCATCCACACGGCGTTCTGGCGGTAGCCGGACTTCAGGGCATAGACCAGATCGAGCAGCACGTCGGACGGATCGGAGGCCGGAAACGCGCCGGCCGCGCCGGTGGTGACGAAGCCCAGGTTGCCCCAGCTCCAGGAGCTCTCGGCCACCGTCGGCACGCTTAAGAAACCCTGCGGCTGGCTGACGCCGTCGCCATTGACGAAGGCGGCGGTTTCCTGGCTCTGGAAGGCGGTGATGATCTCTTCGGCCAGCCACTGGCCGATGTCCACCGCCGCGTCGTCGAGCAGCGTCTGGGTGGCGGCCGGCATGGCGTAGAGCTCCATGGCCGGAAACGTCAGCTCGGCCAGGGTCGGCGAGGCGGTTTCCGGGCGCGCCGCGGTTTCCGCCACCCAGCCGGTGGCCGGCCTGGTGGTGGAGAACGGCTTGCGATAGACGCCGGCGGAGATGCGCCGGTGGCCGGCCACGGAGCGGATCGGCGACACCTCGGCCAGCATGCGGCCCACCTCGCGCTCCAGCTCGTCGTGGGCCAGATAGCCGCCGTCCGGGTCGGAGCCGGCGGACAGCGCCTTTTCCTCGATGCGCAGCAGGCGAGCGGCGTCGCCGGTGCGCATGTAGGCCTCGAAGGCCTGCTTGCGCTCGCGCGCCGCGCTGTCATCGGCCGTTTCGGCGGCCACGGACAGCGGCGGGCGGGCCGCCTTGCGGGCCAGCTCGTCGAGTCGCGTCTGCTGGGCGTCCAGCGCGGCGGACAGCCGGGTCAGCTTCTCCTCGATCAGCACATCGGCGGCGCCGCGCTCCTCCAGCGCGGCGAGGCGGGCGTCGTTGGTGGCGCGGAACTCCTCGAACGCCTGCATCAGCTCGGCATGCACGGCGGCCGGATCGGCGCCGCCG
>DRPD01000387.1 GCA_011374735.1 Thermopetrobacter sp. | reverse complement strand
ACATCTTGGCCTTCACATCCCGAACCGGGTTGGCGAGATGGATGGGGGGACAATCCCATGAAAAAATCAACACGCGGCTCGAACGCGTTTCGGGCAATAAGCCGATTTAACGGCGCATTGTTCTCTATTCGCAGTTTGTTGCGCAATCAGAGCGGAAGCGTTGCTATCTTTATAGCTCTTTTTGCGATCGCTGCTATCTCCGCTGTTGGTGTATCCATCGAGTTTACCGCTATTACCAAGATGAAATCCAGCATGCAGGCGGCCGCCGATGCGGCGGCCCTCGCCGCCACAAAGGCCATGATGCTGGAAGAATTATCGCGCCCGGCGGAAGTTAAAAAAGTCGCCAAGAACTATTTTAATGCGAATTACAAGAAAAATAACATCATGAAAGTTAATAAAATGAAGGTAAAAATAAAAAAGAACGGGGTAAGAGTTATAGCCAAAGGAAGATACAAGACTCTGATCCTGGGCCTGATAGGCATCAAGAAAATGCCCGTCACGGTAGTGGCGGAAGCGGCTGCCACCGCATCCGGCGAACCGACCGAGTTGGTGTTTGTTCTGGATACCACCGCTTCCATGGCCGCGGTCTGGCATGCTTCCATCGGGACTTTCGACAGAATGCTCAGAAGGCTTCAGAGCCATTCGGGCAATAAGGATCTGTATGTGTCTTTCATCGAATTGTCCGACCGGGCCAATGTCGGCACCGGCAATGCGGGCTGGCTGAATTCGGTGCCGGCGGGCTGGAACGGTTGTGTGCAACCGCGCGAAGAGAATATCGGTGGCATCCCTTGGGTTTTGACGGACAAGACGCCATCTCAATTGAAATTTTCACCTACGGTCAATGTTCTCCATAATGGCTGGACATATCATGTCTTCTGTCCGAAGAAAATTGTCGGCCCAACCAATAACATCAACCTCATTCTCAATACGCTGAGAGCCGTCAGGCCAGTGGGAACCGGAAGATTTGACGAGGGCATGGCGTGGGCCTGGCGGCTCATTTCCCCCAAGTGGCGGGGATTGTGGGGAGTCCCGAAATACCCGGCCGATTACGGCAAGGCCCGCAAGATCATCGTCTTTGCGACCGATGGCCACACCGTCATATATGAGTTCGAAGTGGACCGCCAATACCCTTGGGGGCGCAATAACGCCAGCCCGGGCGGGTATGAGAACCTTGTCCGTGTCTGCAATCAAATCAAGAGCAACAAGAACACGGAGATTTATTTCCTGCATTTTACGGGCGCGCCGAATCTCGAGCCTTACGCCAAGGCGTGTGCATCAAGCAAGGATCACTATTTCCGCATATACACCCCGATGGACGTCAATCTCGCCATTGGCAAGATCGGTGGCGGCACCACAACCAAACTCAGGCTGGTGCGGTAGCGCCCTAACGGGACGGCCCGCCCCGGCGAATACCCGTTGATGAATTTCACCGCGAAGCCGGTGAATGGAAGACCGTTGTCCCGTCCCACGGAACAACAGTCTGCGGAAGTCGAATCCAACGAATGTTGGCGAGGCATGCGCAGGCGGAGAGGCCATTGATGAGTCTCCCCGCGAAGGTGGAGAACGGAAGACCGTTGTCCTCTCCCACGTTTCAACAGTATGCCGAAGTCGAATCCAACGAACGTTGGTGGGTCCGGCAGGACTCGAACCTGCAACCAATCGGTTATGAGCCGACGGCTCTGACCAGTTGAGCTACGGACCCGAATGGCGGTGGTGGAGAGGTCACAATTCCGCCCTGCTATACCAGCAAGGGAGGGGAGACGGCAACGTGAAGCAAGGGAGGTGCCGGATGCGTGTCTTGTGGATGGTGTGGATGCTGCTGGGGTTGGCCGCGCTGCCGGTGGCGGCCGGTGAGCGGCCGCCGCAGCGCGCCTTGACGTTGAGTGGCATGGGTGAGGTGCGTGCCGCGCCGGACGTGGCGGTGGTGACGCTGGGCGTGCGGACATTGAAGGCCACGGCGCGCGCCACCCTGAGCGCCAACAACGCGGCCATGCGGCGCGTTCTTCAGGTGCTGAAAACCACTTTCGGCATGGCGGAGCGCGACCTGATGACCAGCGGCCTGTCCATCCAGCCGCGTTATGAGCAAACATCGCGCCCCGGCCAGCCGTATCGCCGCCGGCTGATCGGCTATCAGGTGAACAACCTGCTGACCGTGCGGGTGCGGGCGCTGGACAGGCTGGGCGAGGCGCTCGACGCCGTGGTCGGCGCCGGCGCCAACACCATCCACGGCATTCATTTCACCATCGACCAGCCGGAAGCATTACGCATGCAGGCACGCCGCCTGGCGGTGCGCAATGCGAAAGCGAAAGCGCAACTGCTGGCCGCGGAAGCGGGCTTCAAGGTGGGCCGGGTGCTGAACGTGGCGGAAGGCGGCGTGACGATCCCGCGCCCGGTCTATCGCGGCCGCGCGGTCATGGAGATGAAGCCCGCCGCCCCGGCGGCGGTGCCGGTGGCCAGCGGCGAGCGCACCATCCGCGCCACGGTGCGCATCACCTGGGAGATCGAGTGACCATTCAGCTTTCAGGTCTCTGATCCCGACTTCATTTGCCGCGCCCAACAACGTCATTGCCGGCTTCATGCCGGCCATCCCGACGGCGGTAACGTCATGTGGCAATGCCTCGGTTCCTTCCACCACCCCCCAGTGAACCGAAAGGCCGCTCTGGATTATCGGGACAAGTGTTCAGCCCGGGCATGACGGGGGTGGGCTAGCTCCTGTTCGCGGATTGATCATGATGGTGTCGTTTCGCGCATGGACATCGCACGACCGCCTCGCCCTTTACGTCATTGCCGGACTTGTTCCGGCAATCCAGCGGGCGGTGCCGCGATACGCCAGCACTTCAGCCCTTTCGCCGCGCCTGCGCATGACGAAAAGCCTCACTGGATTCCCGGGGCAAGCCCGGGAATGACGGAGCAGGCATGAACCGACGGCGGATTTCGGGCGTCAGGCTTCCGAATCGCCGTGCACCTTCTGGGCCAGCGCCGCTTCGATGAAGGCGTCCAGATCGCCATCGAGCACCGCGTCGGGGTTGGTGCTTTCCACCCCGGTGCGCAGATCCTTCACCAGCCGGTAGGGTTGCAGCACATAGGAGCGGATCTGGTGGCCCCAGCCGATGTCGGTTTTCGCCGCCTGTTCCGCCTGCGCCTCTTCCTCGCGCTTGCGCAGTTCGTGTTCATACAGCCGGGCGCGCAGCATCGTCCACGCGGTGGCCCGGTTCTTGTGCTGGCTGCGCTCCTTCTGGCACTGCACCACGATGCCGGTCGGGATGTGGGTGATGCGCACCGCGGAGTCGGTGGTGTTGACGTGCTGCCCGCCGGCCCCGGAGGCGCGGTAGGTGTCGATGCGCACATCGGATTCGGGAATGTCGATCTCGATGGTGTCGTCGATCTCCGGATACACCCACACGGAGGCGAAGGAGGTGTGCCGCCGGGCCGAGGAATCGAACGGCGAGATGCGCACCAGCCGGTGCACCCCGGATTCGGTCTTCAGCCAGCCGAAGGCGTTGTGGCCCTTCACGTGGATGGTGGCCGACTTGATGCCCGCCTCCTCGCCGCGGTGCTCCTCGATGACCTCCACCTTGTAGCCGTGCTGCTCCGCCCAGCGCACATACATGCGCAACAGCATGGCCGCCCAGTCCTGGCTTTCGGTGCCGCCCGCCCCGGCGTGGATTTCCAGATAGGCGTTGTTGGCGTCGGCCTCGCCGGACAGCAGCATCTCCAGCTCCAGCCGACCCATTTCGGCGTGCAGCCGCTCGATCTCCGCCTCCGCTTCGGCGACCACCTCCGCGTCGCCTTCCGCCTCGCCCATCTCGATCAGCTCGATGCTGTCTTCCAGCGTGCTCTCGAAGTCGCGGATGCGGCCGATCCGCGCTTCCAGATCCTGGCGTTCGCGCATCAGCGCCTGCGCCTTGTCCGGGTCGTCCCACAACGCCGGGTCTTCCGCCGCCGCGTTCAGCTCTTCGAGGCGCTTCAGGGCGTTGTCCCAGTCAAAGATGCCTCCTCAGCAGCCCGATCGACTGCCTGAGTTCATCGGCCAGGGTGGCGATTTCCGCGCGCATGGCTCGTCCTTCTTCGATGCGTCAGAAATACGGAGTGAAACGCGTTGTCCGGCTCGCCAGCGTCAATACAGCCCGCCGGTGCCCGTGGCAAGCCCGCCGTCGCCGCTTTTCACCGTCGGCCGCCGCGGCCGCGCCGCGCCCCCCGAAGACGGCGATTCGGCGTCGATGACACCGCCGCTGATATCCGGTTGCGGGCCGCGCGCCGCCACCACGCCGCTGTCCTCGCCGATCACCGGGCGGCCGTCCTCCGGCGGCTCGTTGCCGGGCTTGAACGGCTCCAGGATGACGTCCGGATCGCCATAGGCGGCGCGCCGGCCGGTTTTCGGATCGATGGGAATGAGTTCGATGCCCGGCGGCGTGCGGAACGGCGCCGGCGGCTTGCCCTTCAGCGCCATGCGCAGGAAGTCGGCCACGATGGGCGCCGCCAGATGACCGCCGGTGGCCTGCTTGCCCATGTGGCGCGGCTTGTCGTAGCCCACATAGACGCCGGCCACCAGATCGGGCACGTAGCCGACGAACCAGGCGTCGCGGTAGTCGTTGGTGGTGCCGGTCTTGCCGGCCACCGGCCACGGAAAGCCTTCGAACGCCTTCTTCGCCGTGCCGCGCCGGATCACCCCTTGCAGCATCTGGGTGATCTGATAGGCGGTGTAGGGGTTGATCACCTCCTCGCGCTTCTCGACGATCTCCGGCTCCGGCTGGTTGTCCCAGCGCGCCGCCTTGCACTTCGGGCACTGGCGCTTGTCGTGGCGATAGACGGTGCGGCCATAGCGGTCCTGAATGCGGTCGATCACCGCCGCCTCCACCTTCTTGCCGCCGTTGGCCAGCATGGCGTAGGCCGTGATCAGCCGCAGCAGCGACGTCTCGCCGGCCCCCAGCGCCATCGGCAGATAGGCCGGCAGCCGGTCGTAGATGCCCATCTTCACCGCCAGCCTGGTGAACTTCTCGATCCCCATGTCGCGCGCCAGCCTGACCGTCATCACGTTGCGCGACTGCTCGATGCCGCGCCGCAAGGTGGAGGGGCCATAGAATTTCTTCGAATAGTTCTGCGGCTTCCACACCGTGCCGTCGCGTTGTTCGATCTCGATCGGCGCGTCCAGCACCACCGAGGCCGGCGTATAGCCGTTGTCCAGCGCCGCCGCGTAGACGAACGGCTTGATGGCCGAGCCCGGCTGACGCTTCGCCTGGGTGGCCCGGTTGAACTGCGACAGGCCATAGGAGAAGCCGCCCACCAGCGCCTTGACGCGGCCGGTGTGCGGATCCATCACCACCATCGCCCCCTGCACGTCCGGCACCTGCATCAGGTGCCACGCCCCGGCCCGGTCGGGCGCCACGTGGATGATGTCGCCCACCCGCAACACGTCCGAGACCTTTTTCACCGGCGGCCCCAGCCGCCCGGGCTCCCTGCCGCGGCCGGGTATGTGGCGGCGCGCCCATGCCATGTTGGCCAGCGGCACGCTGACGATCCGCCCGCGATCTGTCGCGCCATCGGGCTTCAGGCCGACCCGCGCCGCCTCGTCCGTCACCTCCAGCACGATGCCCAGCCGCCACGGCGCCAGATCGCCCGGCAGCCTGCGCTTCGCCAGCGGCTGGCGCCAGTCGCCGCCGGCCGCCAGGGACACGTGCGCCACAGGCCCGCGCCAGCCCTTCTTGCGATCGAAGGCCAGCAACCCCCGCGCCAGCGCGTGGCGGGCCATGATCTGCAACTTCGGATCGAGCGTGGTGCGCACCGACAGGCCGCCTTCGTAGAGCACCTCGTTGCCATACAGGCGGCGCACCTGGCGGCGCACTTCCTCGGTGAACGATTCGCCGGCGAACAGCTTCACGCCGAACGTGCGGGGGTTGACCTTCAGTGGCGTGGCCACCGCCTCGTCGTGCTCTTGGCGGCTGATGTATCCGTTCTCCAGCATCCGCCCCAGCACCCAGTCGCGGCGTTCCAGCGCCGCCTTGTGATGCTTCACCGGATCGAGCCGCCCCGGCTTCTTCGGCAGCGCCGCCAGATAGGCTATCTCGGGCAGGCTCAGCCGATCCGGCGTCTTGCCGAAATAGGTCAGCGCCGCGCCGGCCACGCCATAGGCGCCGCGGCCCAGATAGATCTCGTTCAGATAGAGCTCCAGAATGCGGTTCTTGGAGAACGTCGCCTCGATCTTCAGGGCGATCAGCGCCTCGCGGATCTTGCGCCGCAATGTGCGTTCGTTGCTGAGCAGGAAGTTCTTGGCCACCTGCTGGGTGATGGTGGAGGCGCCGATGAAGCGCCGCTTGCGGCCTTTCACCACGAACATCAGGTTCTGAAACATGGCCCGGCCCAGCGCCATGACGTCGATGCCGATGTGGTGGTAGAAGTTCTTGTCCTCCGCCGAGATCACCGCCTCGATCAGCTTCTTCGGAATGGCGTCGATGGGCACGAACAGCCGCCGCTGGTGGGCGTATTCGGCCAGCAGCGAGCCGTCCGCCGCGTGCACTCTGGTGACCACCTTCGGCTGATAGTTCTCCAGCGCCTTCGTGTCGGGCAATGTGCGGGAGGTTTCCCAGATCACGTAGCCGACGCCCACCGCCAGCGCCAGGGCGAACACGAACCCCACCGAAAACAGGTATCCCAGCAATCTCAGCATCGGCGCAATTCGGGCCCCGCTTGGTTCGCGTTTTCGCTATGCGTCATCGCCACGCCGCCCCATGCTGCCCGCCCGCCGCGGCGACATCATGGCGCGCCGCGCGCCGCATCCGCCGCCCCGCCATCAGTCGTTCAGGAAACTGCGCAGCTTCTTCGAGCGGCTCGGATGCTTCAGCTTGCGCAGCGCCTTGGCTTCGATCTGGCGGATGCGCTCGCGGGTCACGTTGAACTGCTGGCCCACCTCCTCCAGCGTGTGGTCGGTGTTCATGCCGATGCCGAAGCGCATGCGCAACACCCGCTCCTCGCGCGGCGTCAGCGAGGCCAGCACCCGGGTCGTCGTCTCGCGCAGGTTGGCCTGAATGGCCGCGTCGATGGGCAGCACCGCGTTCTTGTCCTCGATGAAGTCGCCGAGGCTGCTGTCCTCCTCGTCGCCCACCGGCGTTTCCAGCGAGATCGGCTCCTTGGCGATCTTCATCACCTTGCGCACCTTCTCCAGCGGCATGGAGAGGCGCGCCGCGATCTCCTCCGGGGTCGGCTCGCGGCCGATCTCATGCATCATCTGGCGCTGGGTGCGCACGATCTTGTTGATCGTCTCGATCATGTGCACCGGAATGCGGATGGTGCGCGCCTGATCGGCGATGGAGCGGGTGATGGCCTGGCGGATCCACCAGGTGGCGTAGGTGGAGAACTTGTAGCCGCGCCGGTATTCGAACTTGTCCACCGCCTTCATCAGGCCGATGTTGCCCTCCTGAATGAGGTCGAGGAACTGCAAGCCGCGGTTGGTGTATTTCTTGGCGATGGAGATGACCAGCCGCAGGTTGGCCTCCACCATTTCCTTCTTGGCCCGCGCCGCCTCGCGCTCGCCGGTCTGCACCTTCTTCACGATGTCCCGGAAATCGCCGATCGGCAGGCCGACGCGAGACGCCAGCTCGTGGATCTCCTTGCGGAGCTCGCGGATGGCCTTCTTTTCTTCGGCGATGAACTTCTTCCAGCCATGCCGGGCCAGCCGCCCGACCCGGCGCACCCAGTTGGGATCCAGCTCCGCGCCGCGGTATTCCTTCAGGAAATCCTCGCGCGGCACGCCGTGGGATTCGGCCAGCCGCATCAGCCGGCCCTCCAGCGCGATCAGCTTCTTGTTGATGGCATACAGCTGCTCCACCAGCGCCTCGATGCGCGCGTTGTTCAGCCGCAGCGCCTTGACATCGGCCACCAGCGCGTTGCGCAGGGTCTTGTAGCGCCGCTGCTGGGCCGGGGTCAGGCGCTTCTTGTCGGTGATCTCGATGTCCTGCAGGCGGCGCAGCGACTTGTAGTTCCTGGCGATGCGGTCGAACGTCTCCAGCACGCCGGGCAGCAGCTCGCGCTCCATCGCCGCCATGGAGACGTGGGCCTCGTCGTCGTCATCATCGTCATCGGCATCGTCCCCGCCGTCCTGATCCGCCGCTTCATCCTTCTTGTCCGCCTCCGCCGCCGGCTTCCTGGCGTCCGGGCCCATGAAGGTGGCTTCCAGGTCGATGATCTCGCGCAGCAGCACCTTGCCTTCCTTCAGCTCGTCGCGCCAGATGATGATCGCCTGAAAGGTCAGCGGGCTTTCGCACAGGCCGGCGATCATCTCCTCGCGCCCCGCCTCGATGCGCTTCGCGATGGCGATCTCGCCCTCGCGCGACAGCAACTGCACCACCCCCATCTCGCGCAGATACATGCGCACCGGATCGTCGGTGCGCTCCGCCGGGGTGCTGGCCTTGGTCACCTTGGCCGGCACCTGGCCGGTGGCCTGGGCCACGGCGTCTTCCGTCTCCTCCTCGCTCTCCACCACCGTGATGCCCATTTCCGCCAGCATCGCCATGGTATCCTCGATCTGCTCCGACGACACCTCGCTGGAGGGCAGCACCTCGTTGAGCTCGTCATAGGTGACGAAGCCGCGCTTCTTCGCCTGCCGGATCATCTTCTTCACGGCGGCGTCGTTCATGTCGAGAATGGGGCGGTCGGCCTCCGCCGCCGCGCCGGCGGCGGCCTTGCCTTTTCCTGTTCTGCTGCGTGTGCTGGCCATGATGTTCTTTAAGCGACAGTCCCTGAAATTGCCTCCACCCGCCGGTGCCGGATGTGCCCCGCGTCCTGTCTAGGGGCGGGTGATTGATGTTCCGTTAACCATGCAACCGGCCCCGCCGGCCAAGCCTCGTCGCGCCGCCTCATGCGGAATCTCCGCCGCCCGGCGCCGCATCGATTTCCCGCCGGATCGCTTCGATGCGGGCCAGATTCTCATCCGTCGGATTGTCCTTGAACGCCTCTTGCGCCGCCATCAGCTCACGCTCCAAAACGGCCGTTCTGCGGATCGCCCCGGCCAGCGCCGCGAAGGCCTCCTTCGCCCGTTGCGTGTCCGCGACCTGCTCCTGCTCCAGGCCGCCCGATCCGGCCAATCGTTCCAGCGCGCCGCGCAATCCGGCATCTTCCAGATGGGCCCGCAGCCGGGCGCTGTCAAGCTCTGCCCCGGAAGCGGCAATATCTATGATTTTCCGGCGCAATCTGTCAAGCTCGCCGCGCCTCATTGGCAGCCCCGCCAGCTCCTCCAGCACGTCGGGCAGGATGTCCGGCCGCCCCAGCGTCAGACGCAGGATTTCCCGGGCGTGAAACGTCCCCGCCTCCTCCGCTTTCACCCGGGCCCGCAATTGCCTGGACACCGGCCCCGCCGCCATCCGCCGCCGAGCGCCGCCGGGCCCGTTGCGCCGCCCGGAATACCCGCCACGCCCCCACAGCGCCCGCAGCCGGGCGCGGATTTCCGCCGTGTAATGGCGCCGCACCGTCTCGTCGGCAATGCGCCGCGGCAGCTCCAGCGCCCGCCGCTCCAACGCCGCGCGCTCCTCCGGCGTCGCCCTGGGCGCCTGCCCCACCAGCCGCCGCCACAGGAAATCGAGCAGCCCGTCGGCGTCGTTCAGCAGCGCCTGAAACGCCGCCGCGCCGTTCTCGCGCACGAAGTCATCGGGGTCCAGCCCGTCGGGCAACAGCACGAAGCTGAGCGAATGGCCCGGCCGCAGATGTTCCAGCGCCAGCTCCGCCGCCCGTTCGGCGGCCCGCTGGCCGGCCGCGTCGCCATCGAAACACAGCACCGGCGTCGGCGCCATGCGCCACAGCAGATGCAGATGCTGTTCGGTCAGCGCCGTACCCAGCGGCGCCACCACGTTGGCCAGCCCCGCCTCGCTCAGCGCGATCACGTCCATGTAGCCTTCAACGGCGATCACCGCGCCGGCCTCGAACGCCGGCTGACCGGCCAGATCGAGATTGTAGAGCACCCGCGATTTGTCGAACAGCTCCGTCTGCGGCGAGTTGAGGTATTTCGCCCTCGCCTCGCCCAGCGCCCGCCCGCCGAAGGCGATCACCCGGCCGCGCCGATCGCGGATTGGAAACATCAGCCGGTTGCGGAACCGGTCGTAAGGCGCGCCGCCGTCCTCCGGCGCCGCCACCAGCCCGGCCCGCTCCATCAGCGCCATCTCCACGCCGCGCCGCTTCAGGTGCTGAAGCAGCGCATCACGCCGGTCGGGCGCGAAGCCCAGCCGGAAGCGCTCCATCGCCTCAGGCGACAGGCCGCGCCCGGCCACGTAGGCGCGCGCCGCCGCGCCCGCCGCCGCGGCCAGCTGGTTTTCATAAAAGCCCGCCGCCATTTCCATGATGTCGGCGAGCGTCGCCGCCTCTTGCGCCTTCTTCTGCGCCGCCGGGTCCGGTTCGGGCAGCGCCATGCCGGCCAGCGCCGCCAGCTCGGCCACCGCGTCGGTGAACGACAGCCCTTCCTTGTCGGTCAGGAAGCGGATGTGATCGCCCTTGGCGTGGCAGCCGAAGCAGTAGTAGTAGCCCTTGCGGTCATCGACGTGAAAGGACGGCGTCTTTTCGGCATGAAATGGACAGCAGGCCCAGAAGTCGCCGCGCCCCGGATTGGACTTCCTGCGATCCCACTGCACGGCCCGGCCCACCACCTGCGAGATCGGCACCCGGGCCCGCAATTCATCCAGAAACGCGGCGGAAAATCGCATCGCATCGCCCCTTTCGATAACGGGCCGCGATTATCACCCGCAATGCATCACCGGCCAAGAAACCGGCCTGAGCTGTGCACACCCCATGCACAGCAGGCAGCCGCCAACCGCAAACTGCCAACTGCAAACTGCCAACTGCAAACTGCCAACTGTTACCCCAGCCGCTCCTTGACCAGCCGCGACGCCTTCGCCATGTCCATGCGCCCGGCGAATTTTTCCTTCAGCGCCGCCATCACCCTGCCCATGTCCTTCAGCCCCGCGGCCTGCGTCTCCTCGATCACCGCCGCCACCGCCGCGGCGATTTCCTCCTCGTCCATCTGTCTGGGCAGGAACTCCTCGATGATGGCGATTTCCTCGCGCTCCTGCGCCGCCAGCTCCGGCCGCCCGCCGTCCTCGTAGGCCTTCGCCGATTCGCGGCGCTGCTTGATCATCTTGGCCAGAATGGCCTGCAGGTCGGCCTCGCTCAGCTCGCCGCCGTCGCCGCCACGCCCGGCGATCTCGCGATCCTTGAAGGCGGCGGTGATCAGCCGCAAGGTGGCCATGCGCGTCTTGTCGCGCGCCTTCATCGCCTCTTTCAATTCCTCATGGACGCGCTGCCGCAGGGTCTCGCTCATGTGAACCGGCCTTTGCTGTTCGACTCCGGGGGAGATTACTCCTCACCTGAGCGTCAAGGCAAGAAACCGGGCAACGGCGCCGACCGGCGCTTGACGCGAGGCAGCGGCGGGCTTAAGCCGTCCCCGAACAGCTGTCAACGGGAAAAGCCATGCCGACACCGCCCTGGACACCGCCGCTTCCGACCGCCGTGCTGGTGCTGGCCGACGGCACCGTGATCGAGGGAACGGGCTGTGGCGCCACGGGCGAGGCCGTGGGCGAGGTGTGCTTCAACACCGCCATGACCGGCTATCAGGAAATCCTCACCGACCCGTCCTACGCCGATCAGATCATCACCTTCACCTTCCCCCACATCGGCAACGTCGGCGTCAACGCCGAGGACGACGAGACCTCCAACCCGGACGCGGCGGCCAAGGTGCGCGGCTGCGTGCTGCACGAGCCGGTCACCGGGCCCTCCAACTGGCGCGCCGAGGGGCCGTTCGATGACTGGCTGAAGCAGAAGGGCATCATCGGCATCTGCGGCGTCGACACCCGGGCCCTCACCGCCCGCATCCGCGAGCACGGCATGCCCAACGCCGTCATCGCCCACCACCCGGACGGCGACTTCGACATCGCCGCGCTGAAGGAGAAGGCGGCGCAATGGCCCGGCATCACCGGCGCCGATCTGGCCGCCAGGGTGAGCACCCGCCGCCCCTATGAATGGACCGAAGGCAGCTGGCGCTGGCCCGACGGTTTTGCCAAACCCGCCGAAGAACGCTTTCACGTCGTCGCGGTGGATTACGGCCTGAAGAGGAACATCCTGCGCTGTCTGGCCGATGTCGGCTGCCGCGTCACCGTGGTGCCGGCCGACGCCACGGCGGAGGACATTCTGGCCCTGAACCCCGACGGCGTGTTTCTGGCCAACGGCCCCGGCGATCCGGCCGCCACCGGAGAATACGCCGCGCCGCAGATCGCCCGGCTGGCCAGTTCCGGCACCCCGCTGTTCGGCATCTGCCTGGGCCATCAGCTGCTGGCCATCGCGCTGGGCGGCGGGACGAAGAAGATGAAACAGGGCCACCACGGCGCCAACCATCCGGTGAAGGACTTCACCACCAGGAAGGTGGAGATCACCTCCATGAACCACGGCTTCACCGTCGACGCCGCCAGCCTGCCCGACGGCGTGGAAGAGACGCACGTGTCGCTGTTCGACGGCACCAACTGCGGCCTGGCCATGACCGGCAAGCCGGTGTTCTCCGTGCAGCATCACCCGGAGGCCTCGCCCGGCCCGCAGGATTCCCACTATCTGTTCCGCCGCTTCGCCGCCCTCATGGCCGGCCACTGACCCGCCCGCCACCACCCGTCACGCGCACGCCGGACCATCCGCATCTCCTGCCAACCGCCCTCGTCATGCCCGCGAAAGCCGGCATCTCGTGCCACGAGCGCGAGAAACGCAAGGCCCTTCGTCATGCCGGCACGCCTCAGGATGACGCGCCCCCTCCCGCCCGTCACGGCCGGGCGGCACGGCAAACCGCTTCCATGAACCGCACATGAACGGGGCATTCAGGCCCCGTTGCAATGGCCCGTGGCAAGGTGCGGACATTGCCGGGAGCGAATGCAAAAAGGCAGACAGTAAGTTCAACCCGATCCGCCCCTCTCGCACCTGTCCGCCGCATCCGCTCCCGGCATGTTCCGTTAGCGAACCGATCGCCGGGCGGCTCACTTCACGATCACTTTCGCCCCCTTGCGCACCCGGTCGAACAGGTCGGCCACATCCTTGTTGCGCATGCGGATGCAGCCTGAAGAGACGTTGCGGCCGATCGTCCACGGTTCGTTGGTGCCATGAATGCGATACAGGGTGTCGCGGCCGTTCTGATACAGATACAGGGCCCGGATGCCCAACGGGTTCTTCGGATCGCCACCTTCGATCTTCTCCGGCAACCGGCGGCCATATTGCTTCAGCTCGCGCTCGATCATTTCCTTCGGCGGATACCAGTCGGGGAACTTGCGCATCGCGCCGATGGTGGCCACCCCCGACCAGGTGAAGCCCTGCCGCCCGACGCCGACGCCATAGCGCAGCGCCTTGCCGTTGCCCTGCACCAGATAGAGATACTTCTGGCGGGTGTTGATGATGATGGTGCCGGGCTTCTCATCGGTGATGTAGGTGACGGTTTTCGGCAGATAACGTGGATCGAACTTGCGGCTGCTGAAGCCCCCGGCGGCGCTGAAATTGGTCTTCACCTTGCGCTGGCCCGCCTGCGCGTCCGGCGCCACCATCACCATCGCCATCGTCAGCAACCCCGCGCACATCCCCGCGACAACCTTGCGCATCTTTCGTCTCTCCTTTGATAGGGTTCATTGCATGCATGAACTTTCGATGCCGGGCCATCACAAGTCAAATGACAAAATCGCGCGCCGCTTCAGCCGCCGCGATCAGCCGCTCAGGTGGCGAAGCGGAAGTGCATCACGTCGCCGTCGGCGACCTCGTAATCCTTGCCTTCCAGCCGCATCTTGCCGGCCTCCTTCGCGCCCGCCTCGCCGCCGTGCGCGATGAAGTCGTCATGGGAGATCACCTCGGCGCGGATGAAGCCCTTCTCGAAGTCGCTATGGATGACCCCCGCCGCCTGCGGCGCCTTCGCCCCGCGCCGCACCGTCCAGGCCCGGGTTTCCTTCGGCCCGGTGGTGAAGAAGGTAATGAGGTCGAGCAGCCGGTAACCGGCCCCGATGAGCCGCTCCAGCCCCGCTTCCGCAAGCCCCAGTTCGGCCAGGAACTCGGTCCGCTCGTCATCGTTCAGCTGCGCCAGCTCCTCCTCGATCCTGGCGCTGATGCGCACCACCTGCGCGCCCGTTTCGGCGGCCATGCGCTGCACCGCTTCGGTGTGCGCGTTGCCGCTGACGGCGGCCTGTTCATCGACGTTGCACACATACAGAACGGGCTTGGCGGTGAGCAGTTGCAGGCCTTTCCATGCCTTCTCCTCCACCGGCGAAATGTCGGCCAGCCGCGCCGGCTTGCCGTCTTCCAGCAGGTCGGTGGCCTTGCGCATCAGCGCCACCAGCCGTTTCGCCTCCTTGTCCCCGGTCGCCGCCTTCTTCTCCAGTTTCACCAGCCGCTTCTCCAGGCTTTCCAGATCGGCCAGCATCAGCTCCGTTTCGATGATTTCCGCGTCGCGCAACGGATCGACGCCGCCTTCCACATGGGTCACGTCGTCGTCCTCGAAACAGCGCAGCACCTGCGCCACGGCGTCCACCTCGCGGATGTTGGCCAGGAACTGATTGCCCAGCCCCTCGCCCTTCGACGCGCCGCGCACCAGCCCGGCGATATCCACGAAGCTGATGCGCGTCGGGATGACCTCGGCGGAGCCGGACAGCGCCGCCAGCTTGCCCAGCCGCGCATCCGGCACCGCCACCTCGCCGACGTTCGGCTCGATGGTGCAGAACGGATAGTTCGCCGCCTGCGCCGCCGCGCTGCGCGTCAGGGCGTTGAACAACGTGGACTTGCCGACATTCGGCAGCCCGACGATCCCGCACGTGAACCCCATGAAACCTCCTGCCCGTCTGGAACCATCCTCATCCCCTGCCGATCACTTGCCCCACAATACGGGCGGTTGGCAATCTTCTCCGTCATGCCGGCGAAAGCCGGCATCTCGTGCCACAAGCGCATGAGCAAGAGACCTGAGACTCCGGCTTTCGCCGGAGTGACGCATGACATCATTCCCCCACCTCCAGATGCACCTTGTTGGCGAAGGTGGCGAATTCGCCCGCCGCCAGCAACGGCGCGTGCGCCGCGATGGCCTCGATCAGCGGCTCCACCAGTTCCCGCTCCTGGCGCGAGAAGTCGTGCAGCACGAAAGAGTGCACCAGCGCCTTGTCGCCGGGATGGCCGATGCCGATGCGCACCCGGTGGAAGTCCGGGCCGATGTGGGAGATGATGGAGCGCAGGCCATTGTGCCCGGCGTGCCCGCCGCCGGTCTTCACCCGCATCCTGCCCGGCGGCAGGTCGAGCTCGTCATGCAGCACGATCACGTCTTCGGCGGACAGCTTGAAGAAGCGCGCCGCCTGCGCCACCGCGCGACCGGACTCGTTCATGTAAGTCAGCGGCTTCAGAAGCAGCGCCTTTTCACCGGTCAGCCGTCCTTCCGCCACCTCGCCGGAAAAGCGCCGCCGCCACGGCCCGAAGCCGTGGCGGCGGGCGATGGCGTCCACCGCCATGAAGCCGGCGTTGTGGCGATGCCCCGCATACTTGCCGCCGGGGTTGCCCAGTCCGACGATCAGCTTCATGACGCCCCCCGTTCAAGCGGCGCGGCGGGCCGGGGCCGGGACGGGGCTCACTCCGCGTCCTTCTCGCCGTCGTCCGCCTCGCCGGCTTCCGGCGCGTCCTCGGCCTCCTCCTCGGCTTCCGCCGCCTCCTCGGCCACCGCCCCGGCGATGGTGCACAGGGTGAAGTCGCGATCGGTGATGGTCGGCTCCACGCCGTCGGGCAGATCGACGTCGGAGATGTGCACCGAATCGCCGATCTCCAGCCCCGACAGATCGACGGTGATCCGCTCCGGGATCTGGCTGGCCCGGCACCACACCTCCACCACGTGGCGCACCACGTTGAGCGCGCCGCCACGCTTCAGGCCCGGCGATGCCTCCTCGTTGACGTATTCCACCGGCACCTCCACGGTGATCCGCGCCCCCTTGCCAAGACGCAGGAAATCCACGTGAACCGGCAGATCCTTCACCGGATCCAGCTGCACGTCGCGCGGGATGGTGCGCGTCACCTCGCCGTCCACGTCCAGCTCCACGAGCCGCGATTCGAAACGCCCGCGGTTGATCTGCTTGAGCACCTCCACGAAATCGACGGAAATCGGTTCCGGGGCCTTGTCGTCGCCATACAGCACCGCCGGCACGCGCCCGGCCCTCCTTTCGCGGCGGGCGGCCCCCTTGCCGCTCTTTGCGCGCCGCGTCGCCTTCATCTTCACAATCTCTGGCATTCGCCTGTTCTCCTGCAATCGCCATGGGTGGTCGTCCGGCCGGCCGGCGGGGCTTCCTCCAGGGGTGACCGTCCCCCGCCGGGAAATGACATCGCGCCGGAACGGCGCCATATAGCGGCAAACCGCCGCCGCTGGCAAGCGGCGCGCAAAAGGCGTATCAGGTAATGGCCATGCTGCGCCTTGAACATCTCGCCCGCCCCGGCCTGGCGCCGGTGTCGCTGAAGCTGCCCACCGGCGCCTGCGGCGTCGTCATGGGCCCGTCGGGCGCCGGCAAGACCCTGCTGGCCCGCGCCATCGTCGATCTCGACCCCAACAGCGGCGAGGTATTCTGGAAGGAGCGATCCCGCGCCGCCATGCCGGCCTGCCAGTGGCGGCGGCTGATCGGCTATGCGCCGGCCCAGTCGGGCTGGTGGGCCGATGTGGTGGGCGATCATTTCCTCAAGCCCGTCGCGGCGGACACGCTGCGCGCCGTCAACCTGCCGCCCGACGCGCCGACCTGGCCGGTGGCGCGCCTGTCCAATGGCGAGAAGCAGCGCCTCGCCCTGCTGCGCGCCCTGGCCGCCGGTCCGGAAATGCTGATCCTCGACGAACCCACCGCGGCGCTGGATGACGAGACGAAGGAACGGGTGGAAGCCTTGCTGCAACGGCGCCTGGAAGACGGCCTGACGCTGTTGCTCATCACCCACGACAAGGCGCAGGCGCGGCGGCTGGGGCGGCATTTCTGGCGCATCGACTCCGGCCACCTGACGGAGGGCGGGCCATGAACGGCGGCTACATTGCCTTGAGCTATGCCGACGTGGCCGCCGCCGCGCTGTTCCTGTTCGTCGCCGGGCTGCTCACCGTGCTGTTGCGATTGGGGCTGGCCACCACCATCGCCCTGCACGCCGCGCGCATGGTGGCGCAGCTGCTGGCCATCGGCTTCGTGCTGAAGTTCATCTTCTCCGCTTCGTCGGGCTGGATCACCCTGGCCGCCGGCGCCGTCATGGCCGCCTTCGCGGCGCGCGAGATCGTGCGCCGTCAGGAACGCCCGCTGGCCGGCCTGTGGCGCTATGGGCTGGGCCCGGCCGCCATGCTTGCCGCCGGCGCGCTGGCGCTGGTGTTCGCCCTGACCCTGCTGTTGCGCGCCGAACCGTGGCACGCGCCGCGCTACGCGCTGCCGCTGTTCGGCATGCTGCTGGGCAATTCCATGACCGGCGTCACCCTGGGGCTGAACGCCTTCACGGGCGCCATCGTGCGCGAACGCGACGCCATCGAGGCGCGGCTGCTGCTGGGCATGAGCCGCTTTCGCGCCTTGCGCCCCTTCGCCGCGCGGGCCCTGAAGACCGGCATGACGCCGATCCTCAACGCCATGGCCGCCTCCGGCGTCATTTCCCTGCCCGGCATGATGACCGGCCAGATCCTGGCCGGTGTGCCGCCGGTGGAGGCGGTGAAATATCAGCTGCTCATCATGTTCCTGATCGCCGGGGTGGTGGCGCTGGGCGTCATCGCCGCGGTCTATGCCAGCCTGTGGCGGCTCACCGACGAGCGCCACCGCCTGCGCCCCGACCGCCTTCAGGCGTTCTGATCGCGCACCAGCCTGTCGTAGTCTTCCATCAGGGTGCGGGTGATCTCGCCCACCTCGAAGCGGTAGGGGCCGATCTCGGCCACCGGCGTCACCTCCGCCGCCGTGCCGGTGAGAAAACACTGCTCGAAGCCTTCCATCTCGTCGGGCATGATGGCCCGCTCGACGACCGGGATCTGGCGGGCCCGCGCCAGCTCGATCACCGAGCGGCGGGTGATGCCGTCCAGAAAGCAGTCCGGCGCCGGGGTGTGGATCTCGCCGTTTTTGACGAAGAACACGTTGGCCCCGGTGGCCTCCGCCACCTGGCCGCGCCAGTCCAGCATCAGCGCGTCGGCGTAACCCTTCTTCTCCGCCGCGTGTTTCGACAGCGTGCAGATCATGTAAAGCCCCGCCGCCTTGGCCTTGGCCGGCGCCGTTCGCGGATCGGGCCGCCGCCATTCGGCCATGTCGAGGCGGATGCCCTTCAGCCGCTGTTCCGGGTCGAAGTAGGACGGCCACTCCCACACCGCGATGGCCACGTGGATGGTGTTGTCCTGGGCCGACACCCCCATCATCTCCGAGCCGCGCCAGGCGATCGGCCGGATATAGGCGTCCTTCAGCCCGTTGCGCTGAAGCGCCGCGACGGTGGCGGCGTTGATCTCCTCTTCCGTGTAGGGAATGGCGATGTCCAGAATGCGCGCCGATTCGAACAGCCGCGCGGTGTGCTCCTCGAGCTTGAAGATGCGGCCCTCATAGGCCCGCACGCCCTCGAACACCGCCGAAGCGTAATGCAGGGCGTGGGTCAGCACGTGCAGCTGCGCGTCGCGCCACGGCACGAACGCGCCGTCATACCAGATCTCGCCGTTCAACTGGTCATAGGATTGCCCGGCCATGTCGCGCGCCCGCCCTGCTTCGCCGTTGCTGGAAAAGTCACGCGATGCAGATTACAAACGCGGCAAAATATGTCAATATGGCTGACATATTATGCGCGACCGATCCGACATCGAGCCGCCCCGGCCGGCCGCCACCTCCACCGACGCCGACATCATGGCGCTGATGGAGCTGTTCTTCTTCGCCTATCGCGACTTCATCTCTGACCCGGACGCCATGCTGGCCGAGATCGGCTTCGGCCGCGCCCATCACCGGGTGGTGCACTTCGTGGGCCGCCACCCGGGCCTGAAGGTGTCGGAGCTGCTGGCCATCCTGCGCATCACCAAGCAGAGCCTGGGCCGGGTGCTGCGCGAGCTGATTGACGAGGGTTACGTGTGTCAGCGCGAAGGCCGCGCCGACCGCCGCCAGCGGCTCTTGTATCTGACCGACAAGGGCCAGGCGCTGCACGCGAAGCTGGCGGCGCCGCAGATCGCCCGTTTCCGCCGCGCCTTGGCCACCATGGGGGAGGAGGCGCGCGCCGCCTTCGCCCAGGTGCTCATGGAGATCATCAACGAAGACGACCGCCCGGCCGTGCGCGCCCTCATCGGCGCGGCTGGCGAGACGGACACCCCCGACGCGGCGGACACGGTGCGGTGATCCCGGCACATTGCTTCATGGGATAAAGAGGAGATGAGCACAACGAGAGCTCACCGTCCTTGGCCCGACCCCCACCCGGCCCCTGATGGGGCCGACCTCCCCCTGCCAGGGGGAGGTATGTTGGCAGAGGCTCGCGGCTTT
>DRPD01000386.1 GCA_011374735.1 Thermopetrobacter sp. | reverse complement strand
GGGTGGTGAAAAAATGGTGGGAGGAGCGCATGGACATTCGCGAGAGGGGGCATTTCAAACGGCCGTTGATCGCCGGGGTGATCCTGCTGGCGGTGCTGTTCGCGCCGTTGTGGGGGACGGTGCGGCTGCCGGCGGTGATGATGACGGTGCATCAGTTCGACGCCCATGTGCCGGAGGCGGCGCGGGTGGTGGCGCTGCATGTGAACGAGGGGCAGCGGGTGGCGGCCGGGGCGCCGATGGTGACGCTGACTTCCCGGGCGCTGGACGAGGAAGAGCGCAAGGCGCGCATCCGGCTGAAGCTGGTGCGGTTGCGGCTGCGGCGGCTGGCGGCGAGCCGGGCCGATCTACGCCAGCACGAGGTGCTGAAGCGCCAGCTGGCCTCCTTGCAAAGCCGGCTGCGCGGGATCGCGAAACGGCGCGAGGCGCTGGTGATCCGCGCGCCGTTCGCCGGCGTGGTGCGCCATGTCATGCCCGGGCTGAAGCCCGGCGTCCGGGTGGCGCCCGAGGCGCTGCTGGCGCGGCTGGTCGATCCGGCCGGGGCCGTGGTGCGCGCCCTGGCGCCGGAGGGTGAGGTGGCGCGCCTGCGGGCGGGGGCGCGGGCGCGGTTCGTGGCGGCCGATCCGCTGAAGCCGGTGCTGCCGGTGCGGCTTGAAGAGATCGGGGCGGTGCGCCGCGAGGGGCGCGATCTGACCTATCTGGCCTCCCTGCACGGCGGGCCGGTGGCGGCGCAGCGGGACGAAAAGGGGCGGGTGCAGACGCGCAAGGGGATGTTCCCGGTGTTGCTGAGCCCGCAAGACGCGGGCGCGCCGCCTTGCCTGGTGGCGTGCACCGGCACGGTGCTGGTGACGGCCGAACGGCGCAGCATCGCCGGACGCATGGCGCGGCGCATCGCCGCGGTGCTGCTGCGCGAAAGCGGCTTCTGACTGTTTCACCTCGCCGCGCTTGTCAAAGACCTGGCTCTGAAGACCATCCGCATCCCCTGCCAACCGCCCGTATTGTGGAGATGACGGTTGGCAGGGGATGCGGATGGCTTCGGCGGCGGCCCGAAGGGCCGTCCTTGACAAGCGCGGAGGGGTGAAAAACCTGGCAAAGAAGCGCCGTATGGCGGCAAAACGCCTTACCACGCAAAACATGCGCTGCCCTGAAAGTCGACTTGCACGGGCGTTGAAGAGGCGGAAAAATCGGCGGCATCCGGTTCTTGCGAGGGAGGACGCCATGGGCGATGCGCCGATGTGGAGGCCCGCGCCGGCGCGGCGGGAGGCGTCGGCCATGTGGCGGTTCATGCAGGCGTTGCCCGCGGCCGGCGGGCCGCGGCTTGAGGACTTTCGCGCCCTGCATGCCTGGTCGGTGGCCGACATGGCGGCGTTCTGGCCGGCGGTGTGGGATTTCTACGAGGTTTCGGGCGAAAAGGGCGAAACGCCGTTCACGCCCGGCCCGGCGATGCGCAAGGCGCGCTTTCTGCCCGACGCGCAATTGAATTACGCGGCCAACCTGCTGCGCCACGAAGGGAACCAGCCGGCGCTGATCTGGCGCACGGAAGACGGGCGCGGCGGACGCCTGAGCCGGGATGAATTGATCGCACAGGTGGCGCGCTGCCAGCGCGCGATGCGGGCGGCCGGGGTCAGGCGCGGCGAGCGGGTGGCCGGGATCGTCTCCAACGGCCCTGAGGCGGTGATCGCCTTTCTGGCGGCGGCGTCGATCGGCGCTATCTGGTCTTCCGCCTCGCCGGACTTCGGGCCGCGCGGCATTCTGGACCGTTTCGCCCAGATCGAGCCGGTGCTGCTGTTCGTCTGCGACGCTTATGTGTATGGCGGCAAGACCTTCCGGCTGGATGACAAGGCGCGGCAGGTGGTGGCGGGGCTGCCGACGCTGCGCGAGGTGGTGGTGATCGACCAGATGGGCGGCGGCGCGGCGCTGGCCGAAATGCCGGGCGGGGCCACGACGTGGGACGGGTTTCTGGGCGGGCGGGCGGACGGCGGGCCGGATTTCGCGCCCCTGCCGTTCGATCATCCGCTCTACATCCTGTTCTCGTCGGGCACCACGGGCAAGCCGAAGTGCTTCGTGCACCGGGCCGGCGGCATCCTGCTGAAGCATCTGTGCGAGCTGGGGCTGCATGGCGACATCCAGGCCGGCGACAGGGTGTTCTATTTCACCACCACCGGGTGGATGATGTGGAACTGGCTCATCAGCGGGCTGGCGTTGGGCGCGACGCTGCTGCTGTATGACGGCTCGCCGCTGGCGCCCGATGAAGAGGTGCTGCTGGCGTGGGCGGAGGAGGAGGGGGTGACCCACTTCGGGTGCTCGCCGAGATATCTCGACGCGCTGCGCAAGGCGGGCCGGCGGCCGGCGGAACGGTTCGCGCTGGCACGCCTGCGCACCATCTTCTCGGCCGGGTCGCCGCTGCTGGGCAATCACTATGATTACGTTTACGGAAGCGTGAAGCGGGACGTGCAACTGGCGTCGATCACCGGCGGCACCGACCTGTGCGGCTGTTTCGTCGGCTGCAATCCGTTGGAGCCGGTGTGGCGCGGCGAGATTCAGGGGCCGATGCTGGGCATGGCGGTGGAGGTGTTCGACGAGGCCGGGCGGCCGCTGCGCGGGGCGGCCGGGGAGCTGGGGTGCACGCGGCCGTTTCCGACCATGCCGCTGATGTTCTGGAACGATCCGGGTGAGGCGCGCTATCGGGCCGCCTATTTCGGGCGCTTCGGCGATGTCTGGCATCATGGCGACGTGGCCGAGTGGACGGCGCACGGCGGCATCATCGTGCATGGGCGCTCCGACGCGACGCTCAATCCCGGCGGGGTGCGCATCGGCACGGCGGAGCTGTATGCGCAGGTGGAGCCGCTGGAAGAGATCGCCGAGGCGCTGGCCATCGGCCAGAAGACGCCGGACGGCGATGAGCGCATCGTGCTGTTCGTTCGCCTGCAAGAGGGGGTGGAGATGGAACCGGCGCTGGAGGATCGCATCCGCCGGGCCATCCGCGAGGGGGCGTCGCCGCGCCACGTGCCGGCGGTGATCGTGGCGGTGGCCGACATTCCGCGCACCCGCTCGGGCAAGATTTCGGAAATCGCGGTGCGCGACGTGGTGCATGGGCGGGAGCCGAAGAACATCGAGGCGCTGGCCAATCCCGAGGCGCTCGAT
>DRPD01000385.1 GCA_011374735.1 Thermopetrobacter sp. | reverse complement strand
GGGTGTCGGAGATTTGAGAGGATCTGTCCCTAGTACGAGAGGACCGGGATGGACGCACCTCTGGTGGACCTGTTGTCGCGCCAGCGGCAGTGCAGGGTAGCTATGTGCGGAAGGGATAACCGCTGAAGGCATCTAAGCGGGAAACCCACCTCGAAACGAGATCTCCCTTGAGAGCCGTGGAAGACCACCACGTTGATAGGCCGGGTGTGGAAGCGCAGCAATGCGTGAAGCTGACCGGTACTAATCGCTCGATCGGCTTGATCGTTCTCATTATTCATGTCCGTCCGCTTGTCTTGCGACACCATGCATACGCAACACCGGTTGCGTCCTGATGGCCCGGTGGCTATGGCGAGGGGTCCAAACCCGATCCCATCCCGAACTCGGTCGTTAAAACCCTCAGCGCCGATGGTACTGCGTCGGAAGGACGTGGGAGAGTAGGTCGCCGCCGGGCCATCCGGGCGCAACCGGCCGTGGTTCCCTTCATTCACGATTATCGGAATTACCCGAAACCGCCCCGCGCACCACCATCGCGCCGGGCGGTTTTTTATTGCTTGTGAAGAATACGGTATCTTAACCATCGGGAACGAATATTCGAGGCGTGACAGCGTTGGCGGAGGCGGTGTTTTCATGTGGCATTCATGTCACATGTCGGACAATTCGCCGCCATGCAGCGCGACGGCCGCTTCCAGTAACGAAAAAGTGCGGCTACATACAAGGTGATGTGCGCCGCGTCTTGGAGTATCATGACGCTGGCAGACCAGGCGGCGGGAACCGAACGCATGAAACGACTTCTTTCCATGACACTGGCGGGCACGGTGGCGATGATCGCCCTGCCGACGCCGCCGCTCGTCACGCCGGCGGAAGCGGGCCCGCGGGTGAAGACCAATTTCACCAGCGTGCGGCGTGGCGCTCCGGCGCGGCCCGTGCGGCGCCCCAGCCGGCAAATCGATTTCTTCGACCTGTTCCGTCCGCCGCCGCGGCGGGGGCGCGACGCCGCCTATCCGGGCGGGCCGCCGCCGCGATTGGAGGTCACCTCCCCGCGCGCCCGCAATCGCCAACCGGCCCGGGCGCCGGTGCTGGGCCGGGCGGTCTATTTTCCGCCCGAACCGCCGAAAATCTATACCTACAAACCGCCGGCCACGGTGGTGTTGCGCGGCCGCGCCAAAGGCGGGGCCGAGGGTGTCATGGGCCAGGCCATCAAGGCGGTGTTCACCTCCGGCGTGTCGCCGATGCGGGTGACGGCGGCCAACCGCAAGGCCATCATGCAATTCTACGCCAAACGCAATTATCGGCCCGTCTGGGTTTCCGCCAATGGCATCGGGGAGCGTGCCGACGGTGTGCTGAAGGTGCTGGCGGCGGCTGGCGAGGAGGGACTCGATGCGGCGTTCTATCGTATCCCGGTGGTGTGGGAATCCGATGGTGACGTGAACGCCGTGCAGGGTGATCCGGCGCGGTTGGCGCGCTTCGACGTGGAGCTGACGGCGGCCGCCTTGCGCTATGCGCAACATGCCTCCGGCGGCATGATCGATCCGAACAAGCTCAGCTCCTATCATGATCTGAAGCCGCGCCGGGTGAAGGGGGCGGCGGCGCTGAAGACGCTGGCCGAGGCGGCGGCGCCGGGGAAATGGCTGCGGTCGCTGCATCCGGCGCATCCGGCCTATGCGGCGTTGAAGCGGGAGTTGAAGCGTCTGGGCGGGGCGGCGGAAGAGGCCCCGCTGCCGCCGGTGGCCAGGGGGCCGGCGATCAAGCCGGGCGGCTATGACCCGCGGCTGGAGCTGATCCGGCGGCACCTGCGGAAGAAGGGCTACCTGAAGGACGCGAAGCGGAAAGTGGCGCAGGCCGATCTGGACGTGAAGGTGCATCAGGTGTCCAGCGACGCGGTCAGCAACGATTCGCCGCTGATCTATGACGAGCGGCTGGAAGCGGCGGTGCGGGCCTTTCAGAAGGCGGCCGGCCTGAAGCCCGACGGCATCATCGGCCCGGCCACCATCCGCAAGCTGAACGGCCGGCGCGGCATGACCAAAGAGCAGAAGGTGGCCAAGGTGCGCTGGTCGATGGAGCGGCTGCGCTGGCTGCCGCGCGATTGGGGGCGGCGGCATTTCCTGGCCAACGCGGCGAACTTCCAGCTGTATTTCGTGCAAGACGGCGTCATCGCCTGGCAGACCCGGGTCGTCGTCGGCAAGCCCAATTACCAGACCAGTTTCTTCTCCGACGAGATGGAGACGGTGGTCATCAATCCCTACTGGGGGGTGCCGCAGTCGATCATCAAGAAGGAGATGTTCCCGAAGCTGTTGCGTGATCCCGGCTGGCTGGACAGGGAAGGCTACGAGGTCAGAAACGCCAAGGGCAGGCTGGTGCCGTCTTCCGCCGTCGATTGGGCCAGCTATGTGGGCATGAAGACCATTCCGGTCAGCGTGCGCCAGAAACCGGGCGAGAAGAATGCGCTGGGGCGCATCAAGTTCCTGTTCCCCAACAAGCATGCCATCTACATGCACGACACCCCGCAGCGCCATCTCTTCAAACGCTCGGCGCGGGCCTATTCCCACGGCTGCGTGCGGGTGCAGGATCCGCTGAAGCTGGCGGAACTGGTGACCGGCATGGACCGGCCGACGCTGGAGGCGAAGATCGCCAGCGAGAAATGGGAGCGGATGCAGTTGCGGCAGAAGATCCCGGTGCACCTCACCTATTTCACCGCCTGGCCGAAGCCCGTTGGCGGCATCGCCTATTACGGGGATGTCTACAAGCGTGACGGGCTGCTGAAGAAGGCGCTGAGCAAGACGAAGGCGGCGTTCGGCATCAGCGGCTGAGGCGGCGGCGGGGCGGTCAGGAAACCACCAGTTGTTCGCGTGGCGGCGCCAGAGACAGCCAGAAATCCAGAAAGCGGTCGAGCCAGCAGGCGTTGGCCGGGTCGTGGATGAAGCGATCCTCGAAGTGGCTGGCCAGCGGGCGGGCGCCGGGCAGCGCCAGCATGTGGCGCGCCTTGACCGTCCAGCGGTGGATGATCGCGGTGGTCATTTCCGGATGGAACTGGAAGGCGAAGGCTTTTTCGCCATAGCGGTAGCCCTGATTGGGAAAATGGCCGCGGCCTTCCAGCAACAATTCGGCGCCGGCGGGCAGTTCGAAGCCTTCGGTATGCCATTCATACACGTGGTCGGGCCAGCAATCGCACAGCGCGGCGCCGGCGGCGGTCGGGCGCACCGGATAATAGCCCAGTTCGCACAAGCCTTCCGGGTGCGGGCCGACGGGCGCGCCCAAGTGTTTGGCCAGCATCTGAGCGCCCAGGCAAATGCCCAGGAACGGTTTGTTCTCGCGCAGGGGCACGGCGATCCAGTCCATTTCGGCGCGGAAATGGGCGATGTCGTCGTTGACTGACCCGGGGCCGCCGAAGATGACGACGCCGTCGTGCGCCTGCATGGTGGCGGGCAGCGGGTCGCCCAGCACCGGGCGGCGCGCGTCGAGTTCGACGCCGCGGCGGCGCAGCCAGTCGCCGACGCGCCCCGGCGTGGAGCTTTCCTGATGCATGATGACGAGAATGCGCCGTGCCGCCATCCGTCACCGATCCTTTCTTCGCGATGTGTCCCGGATCGTCGTCAACGATCCCACAGACAGCAAATCGGCCGGCAGGTCAAGTCATGGCGGGCCAGCGTGCCGTCAGCCGGTGTGGCGGGCCTTGCCGGGGGGCATATCGGCGGCCGGGCCGATACCCTGATGCATGGTCTCGGCGAGACGGCCGGTGAGGCTGGCCAGCTGGCCGTTGATCTCGTCGAGCTGGCGTTGCAAGTCGCGGATGCGGCGTTGCTCCCGTTCGTTTTCGCGGCGCAGCCTGTCCAGCGCGTCGCGGGCCTGCAGGCGTTCGCGGTAGCGGCCGAACAGGATGGCGGCGGCGACGAAGAACCCAAGCAGCACGATCAGGGTCAGCGCCTCGGCGATGAGGCGGGCGACGGCGCGATAGCGGGTCAGACTCGGTGTCACGTCGAATTGCAGCAACAGGCGCCGGCCGCCGGTGAGGGTCTTCTGCAGGCGCAACCACAGGCCGCGCACGCCCTCGGCGTTGACCTCGCGCCAGCCGATGCGGGGGCCTTTGGCCAATGCCGCCTGGCGGGCGGTGGCGTCAGAGGCCCAGACCGTCCTGCCTTCGCCATTGGTCACGGCCAGCCGCCGCACGTGCATGTAGCGCATCAACCGGTTGAGCTCCGCGCCGGCTTGGGCCGGCGGCATGGCGCGCACCACCCGCTCCACCTGGCCGGCCACGTCGTGGGCGCGGGCGACGGCGTGGCTGCGGGCCAGGGTGTCGGCCAGCGAAAACAGGGTGACCCAGACGGCCACCACCAGCACGGCGGTGGCGGCCATGAGGCCGATCAGGCCGTTTTCGGGGTCGTGGTCGTTTCCGGTAACGCCCGTGGGGTGCTCGTCGCCGCGCATGATCCTGCCTTCCCGTTTCAACCCGTGTCGGCGGGCAGGGTAGCGCGGCGAGGTTTAACAATCCGTTTACTTCCGGGCGGAGGGGGGTGCCGCTTTCTCCACGCGCAAGGTGAGGTCGCGCTCATTGACGCCGGTGACGGTGATGGTGGCGCCGGCCGGCAGATCAGGGCCGCTGACGCGCCAGATGGTGTCGCCGATGCGCACCTCGCCGCGGCCGTTGACGATCGGCTTCTCCAGCGTGGCGGCGCGGCCGATCAGGGCGTGCAGGCGGCGGTTGAGGGTGGAATCCGGGCCTTCGTTCTCCTCCGCGCTGAGCAGCGGGCGCAGGCCGAACACCAGGGCGGCGGCAAAGGCGGCGAAGACGATGAGCTGCCAGTGCCAGGCCAGCTGCGGAAACAGCCAGTCGACGCCGCCGGTGAGCAGCGCGGCGAGGCCCAGCCACATCAGGAAGATGCCCGGCGCGATCATCTCGGCGATGAGCAGCAGCAGGCCCAGCGACCACCAGCCGTATTGATCGAGAAAGGCTTCCATCACGCCTTGCCCTTCCCGCCGAAGGCTTCTTTGGCCAGTTCGGAAATGCCGGCGATGGAGCCGATCACCGAAGAGGCCTCCAGCGGCATCATGATGACTTTCTCGTTGGGGGCGGAAGCCACCTGTTCGAGGGCCTTCACGTAGTTGTTGGCGACGAAATAGTTGATGGCCCTGACGTCACCTTCGGCGATGGCGGTGCTGACCACCTTGGTGGCGGCGGCTTCCGCCTGGGCCAGCCGCTCGCGGGCCTCGGCCTCGCGCCAGGCGGCCTCGCGCTCGCCTTCGGCCTTCAGGATGGTGGCCTGCTTCTCGCCTTCGGCCTTGAGTATCTGCGACTGGCGCACGCCTTCGGCCTCCAGGATGACGGCGCGCTTGTTGCGCTCGGCGATCATCTGCTGGGCCATGGCGTCGACCAGATCCTGCGGCGGCAGGATGTCCTTGATCTCGATGCGGGTGACCTTCACGCCCCACGGGCCGGAGGCCTCGTCGACGACGGCGAGAATGCGGGCGTTGATCTCGTCGCGGTGCGACAGCAGCTGGTCGAGATCCATGGAGCCCATGACGGTGCGGATGTTGGTCAGCACCAGGTTGATCATGGCGTATTCCAGCCGGTTGACCTCATAGGTGGCGCGGGCCGCGTCGATGACCTGATAGTAGGCGATGCCATCGACGGTCACCATGGCGTTGTCACGGGTGATGACCTCCTGGCTCGGCACCTCCAGCACCTGCTCCATGACGTTGACCTTGTTGGAGATGCGGTCGAACCACGGGATGATGATGTGAAAGCCGGGGTGCAGCGTCTTGATGTATTTGCCGAAGCGCTCCACGGTGTAGTGATGGCCCTGGGGCACGATGACGATGCCCATGTACAAGGTGGCGAGCACCAGCAGCACCAGGATGAGGGCGAAGATGGAGAAACCTTCCAGACCCATGGGGCGATCTCCTTGTTCGAGGTTGTGGCCGTTTCCGCCGCCGCGATGATAGCGGATTTGAGCGGACGATGACAGGCGGTGATCATGTGCGACGCAAGAAGGGGTTGCACAAGCCGCTACTTTTGTCGCAGCATGCCATACCGGGGCGTGGCGGGGCGATCTTCGAGCCCCCTTGAGCCTTGCCGACAACACTCGCCAACGACAACAGAATCCGCATCGAAGAGGGAGAACTCAGACATGGATCGTCGCAACTTCATCAAGACCTCCGGCCTGGCGGCGGCGGCCACGCTGGCGGCCCCGGCCATCGCGTCGGGCGCGCAGGAGCTGAAAATGGTCACCTCGTGGCCGAAGAACTTCCCCGGTCTGGGCACGGCGGCCAACCGCCTCGCGGCGCAGATCGCCAAGGCCACGGAAGGCCGCTACAAGGTCAGGGTCTACGCCGGCGGCGAGATCGTGCATCCGCTGAAGTGCCTGGACGCGGTGCAGGAAGGCACGGCGGAGCTTTATCACTCGGCCGACTATTACTACCGCGGCAAGAACGAGGGCCTGGCCTTCTTCACCGCGGTGCCGTTCGGCTTCACGGCCAACGAGATGGACGCCTGGATTCACCACGGCGGCGGCCAGCAGGTATGGGACGAGCTGTCGGCCGGATTCGGCGTCAAGCCGCTGGCGGCGGGCAACACCGGCGTGCAGATGGGCGGCTGGTTCCGCAAGGAAATTAAGAGCATCGAGGATCTGAAGGGCCTGAAGATGCGCATCCCCGGCCTCGGCGGCGCGGTGATGAACGCCATCGGCGCCACGGCGCTGACGCTGGCCGGCGCGGAGATCATGCCGGCGCTGCAATCGGGCACCATCGACGCCTCGGAATGGGTGGGACCGTGGAACGACCTGGCGTTCGGCTTCTACAAGGTGACCAAGCACTATTACTATCCGGGCTTCCACGAGCCGGGCGCGCAGCTCACCTTCGGCATCTCCAAGAAGCTGTGGGACAAGATGTCCGACACCGACAAGGAGATCTTCAAGGCCGTGGCGGCGGCGCAGAACGCCATCAGCCTGGCGGAATACAACGCCAACAACGGCGCGGCGCTGCGCACGCTGGTGGAAAAACACGGGGTGAAGCTGCACAAGTTCCCCGAAGACGTGTTCAAGGCGTTCGGCGAAGCGTCGAAGGACGTGATGTCGAAGGCCGGCAACTCCACGCCGATCGCCAAGAAGGTCTATGACAGCTTCCTGAAGTTCCGCAAGGAGGTGATCGGCTGGACGGAGATTTCCGACACCGCCTACGTCCAATACCGCAACCTCTCCAAGTGGTGATCCACGCAGAGGCGCAACCATGACAAACGGGGCCGGAGTGGCGCGTGTTACCGCTCCGGCCCTTTGCGCGGCAATGCAGGGGGCAGGGGAGGCTTTCGCTGGTGCCCGGGTTCGTTCGATTCATCGACCGGCTGAATGAGCGCATCGGGCGCGGCGTCGCGTGGGCGGCGCTGGCCATGGTGCTCATCCAGTTCATCGTGGTGGTGATGCGCTATGTGTTCGCCATCGGCAACATCGCCATGCAGGAGTCGATCTGGTATCTGCATGGCATCCTGTTCATGGTCGGGGCCGGTTACACCCTCTTGCACAACGGGCATGTGCGGGTCGATGTGATCTTCGGCGAGGCGAAGCCACGCTATAAGGCGTGGATCGATCTGTTGGGCACGATCTTCTTTCTCATGCCGCTGATGGCGGCCACCTTGTGGCTGTCGTGGTCTTACGTGATCAACGCCTGGAAGGTGTGGGAAGGCTCCACGGAGGTGACCGGCCTGCCGCTGATCTGGGCTTACAAGACGGTGATCTGGGTGTTCGCGGTGCTGGTGTTCCTGCAGGCGCTGTCGGGGCTTTACAAGGCGGCGGCGTTCCTGGCCGGGCGGCTGGAGAGCTATCCGCCAACGAGTGGTGAAGGGGCGCTGTTCGGCGGCGGGGAGGAAACGCCATGAGCCCGGAAATCATGGTCATCCTGATGTTCGTGACCACTATCGGGTTGCTCATCCTGGGCTATCCGGTGGCCTTCACGCTGGCCGGCTCGGCGCTGATCTTCGCCGGCATCGGGTCGCTCCTGGGGATGTTCGACCTGTCGCTGCTGAGCGCCTTTCCGCAGCGCATCTTCTCCACCATGTCGTCGGAGGTGCTCGTCGCGGTGCCGCTGTTCGTGTTCATGGGGGTGATGCTGGAACGCTCCAAGGTGGCGGAGGAATTGCTCGACAACATGGGCCGGGCCTTCGGGGCGCTGCCCGGCGGGCTGGCCTATTCGGTGACCGTGGTCGGCGCGTTGCTGGCCGCCTCCACCGGCATCGTCGGGGCGACGGTGGTGACCATGGGGCTGCTGTCGCTGCCGACCATGATCCGGCGCGGCTACAACATCCCGTTCGCCTGCGGCTCCATTTCCGCCTCCGGGACGCTGGGGCAGATCATCCCGCCGTCCATCGTGCTGGTGCTGCTGGGCGATCAGCTCTCCACGGCCTTTCAGAACGCGCAGTTCGAGATGGGCAATTTCTCGCCCGACACGGTGTCGGTGAACGACCTGTTCGCCGGCGCCCTGTTGCCGGGGCTGATGCTGGTGGGGATGTATCTGCTCTATCAGGCTCTCTTCGCCACCGTGAAGCCGCACGAGGCGCCGCCCGTTCCGGCCGATGAGCTGATCGACGAAGACCGCGCCACCTTCTTCAAGCGGCTGGCCGGCACCTTGTTCGCGCCGCTCATCCTGATCGTGGCGGTGCTGGGCTCCATCCTCGGCGGGCTGGCCTCGCCGACGGAGGCGGCGTCGGTGGGCGCGGTGGGCGCCATCATGCTGGCCGGCTACAAGATCGACCCGAAGCGCTCGTTCTGGCTGTTCGCCGGCGCGGCGGCGCTGTTCGCGCTGTTCATCATCACCTTCTTCTTCGATCTCAGGATGCAGCGCGACGTCATTCCGGCCAGCGACTGGGTGGCGATCATCGTCGCGCTGGCGCTGTCGGCGGTGCTGGCGATCGGCATGTGGGTGGGTGTCGTGCGCACCATGCAGCAGCGCGACGCTCAAGGCACGCCGGTGCTGGCGGCGGTGGGGCGCTCGACGGTGCAGATCTCGTCGATGGTGTTCATCATCCTGGTCGGCGCGTCGATGTTCTCGCTGGTGTTTCGCGGCTTCGGCGGCGACGAGATGATCGAGGAATTCCTCAAGCAGTTGCCGGGCGGCGTCATCGGCGCGCTGCTGCTGGTGATGGGCGTGATGTTCATCATGGGCTTCTTCCTCGACTTTCTGGAGATCATCTTCATCGTGGTGCCCATCGTGTCGCCGATCCTGTTGCAGATGGAGGTGGCGCCGGGCGAGCTGATGAGCCCGGTGTGGCTGGGGGTGATGATGGGCATCAACCTGCAAACGTCGTTCCTCACCCCGCCGTTCGGCTTCGCGTTGTTCTACCTGCGCGGCGTGGCGCCGAAGCAGGTGAAGACGAGCCATATCTATTCCGGCGTCATCCCGTTCGTGGCCATTCAGGTGCTGGCGCTGGTGCTGCTGTGGTTCTTCCCCGAAATCGCCACCTGGCTGCCGGGGGTGCTTTACGAGAAGTGAGGGGGGGGTTGGGCTGTCTTCCCCGCCTTTGCTTGTCAAGGGTGAAATCGCCTTCGGCGACGGCCCAAAGGGCCGCCCTTGACAAGCAAAGGCGGGGAAGAAAATGGCAATGAAGCGCCAATGGCGAAAAAACGCCATTGGCGCTTCTCTTTAGAAACAGACATTCAGTCGGCGCCGTCGAGGATGCGGTCGATGAGGCGGAAGGGCAGCAGGCGGCGGGCGATGGCCATGGCGTGGGTCGGCACGGTGACGTAATAGCGCGGCTTGGGCCTGGGGCTTTCAAGGGCGTGGACGAGCTTCTTCAAGACCGCCTCCGGCGGCAGGCGGAAGCGGGCCATGGCGGCGCTGCCCCTGCCGCTTTCAAGCCGGGCGCGATGGGCGGCGTAGACGTCC
>DRPD01000384.1 GCA_011374735.1 Thermopetrobacter sp. | reverse complement strand
TAAGAATTTCTAATATATCGAATCCACAGGGGGCGTAATATTCCCATTGATCTTTATCAAGGTCAGCCGCTATGATACCCTACGTTAGTCGCAAGCAGCGTTGCGACGGGGAGGACATCGCGGGGCATCCGGCCTCGCAAAGGGCGCGCAATGCCAGGGACGCGCAATGCCAGGGACGCGCAAGGCGGGACAGGAACGGGCATGAGGGGGAGATTGTCATTCAGCGCGTGGAGCGTGGCGGTGCTGGTCGGGGCCGGCGTGGTGCT
This sequence comes from Thermopetrobacter sp., assembly GCA_011374735.1. Lineage (GTDB taxonomy): Bacteria > Pseudomonadota > Alphaproteobacteria > Rhizobiales > Aestuariivirgaceae > Thermopetrobacter. The sequence continues at coordinate 1,858 of DRPD01000384.1, read as the reverse complement.
GGCCGCTCTGTTCAACGTCGGCCTGGCCTATACCAACAAGACGGCGTTCTGCGTCTCCTGCCATTCGATGCGGTGGAACAACGAGGAGTGGCGGGAGTCGGAGCATTTCGTAAATCACGCCGGGGTGCGCATCGGCTGCGCCAATTGCCATGTGCCGAAACCCTTCGTGCCGAAGATGATCGCCAAGATCACGGCGGCGCGGGATGTGTGGCACGAAATCCTGGGCACCATCGGCACGCAGGAAAAGTTCGAAAAATATCGCTGGACGATGGCCAGCCGGGTGTGGGCGAAGATGAAGGCCAGCGATTCGCGTGAGTGCCGGGTCTGCCATGGGTGGGAGGCCATGGCGCTGGACGAGCAGGACAAGGTGGCGCGCAAGAAGCATGCCCAGGCGCGCGAGGAGGGCAAGACCTGCATCGACTGCCACAAGGGGGTGGCGCACGAAATGCCGGAGAAGCCGGAGAAAGGGATATAGACGCGGCCAGGGGGCCGATGATGAAGGGTGATCCCACCTGCGCGGGCGGGGTCGCCAGGAGGGTTTCAACAAGCCAACGGCAAAGGAGGAGAACAATGCCAGGCAGGACGAAGAGAGCGTTGATGACAGGAGGGGTGATGCTGGCCATCATGGCAGCTCCCGCTCTGGCGGACAGCCACGGGAAGAAGAAGCCGGAGCTGCTCAGCGGCGCGTCCGGCGCCATGCTGGCGGCCTCGTGCAATGGCTGCCATGGCCCTGACGGCGTTTCCGTCGGGCCGGGCATTCCGTCGATCGGCGGGCAGTCGGTGGACTACATGGTCAGCATCATGCAGGGCTTCGCCAAGGGCGAGGTGCCGTCCACCATCATGGGCCGCATCGCCAAGGGCTATACGGCGGACGAAATCAAGAACATGGCCGCCTATTACAGCAAGAAGCCGTTCGTTCCGGCCAAGCAGAAGTTCGATGCGGCACAGGCCAAGACCGGCGCCAAGTTGCACGCGAAATACTGCGAGAAGTGCCACGAGGATGGCGGCAAGAAGGCCGAGGAAGACAGCGGCATCCTGGCCGGGCAGTGGCTGCCCTATCTGCACTTCACCATGGCCGATTTCCTCTCCGGCAAGCGCGAGATGACCAAGAAGATGCGCAAGAAGGTCAAGAAGCTGCTGGACAAGGAAGGCAAGAAGGGGCTGGAGGCCCTGTTCCACTACTACGCCAGCCAGCAGTGAGCGGCATCGGACACGGACGGAATTTGAAGGGAGAGCAAGAACCATGACGACATTCAATCGCAGACGCTTCATCCAGGCCGCCGGCGTCGGCGCGGCGGCCGGTGTGGCGGGCATGCCCAATGTGGTGCTCGGCGCGGCGAAGAAGGTGGTGGTGGTCGGTGGCGGCCCCGGCGGCGCCACGGCGGCGCGTTACCTGAAGCTGATCGATCCGGGCATCGAGGTGACGCTGATCGAGGCCAACAAGACCTATCACACCTGCTTCATGTCCAACGAGGTGCTCGGCGGCGGTCGCTCCATTGAGTCCATCGCCTTTGGTTACGACGGGCTGAAGAAGGCTGGCATCAACGTGGTGCACGACATGGTGACGGCCATCGACGCAGGGAAAAAGACGGTCACCACCAAGGGCGGGCAGACCTTCGCCTATGACCGCTGCATCGTCTCGCCGGGCATCGACTTCCGCTGGGAGACCATCGAGGGCTATGACGCGGCGGCGGCGGAGAAGATCCCGCATGCCTATAAGGCCGGGCCGCAGACGGTGCTGCTGCGCAAGCAGTTGGAGGCGATGAAGGACGGCGGCACCGTGGTGTTGTGCCCGCCGCCCAATCCGTTCCGCTGCCCGCCGGGGCCGTATGAGCGCGCTTCGCAGATCGCCATGTAT
>DRPD01000383.1 GCA_011374735.1 Thermopetrobacter sp. | reverse complement strand
CCCGTCATGCCGGCCAGCGCGGCGGCGTCGTTGAGCAGCAGGCCGATGGCGATGATGCGCTCCGCCCCGTAACGGACGATCAGCGCCCCGGTGAAGAACGACGGCGCGAACATGGCCAGCACGTGCCACTGAATGACCCACGACGCCTGATCGGGCGACAGGCCGCAGCCGACCATGGCCAGCGGCGTCGCCGTCATCAGCAGGTTCATCATGCCATAGGCCATCATCCCGGCCAGCATCGCCACCAGCAGCCGCTTGCGCCGCAACAGCGCGCCGAACGGCGTCGCCGCCGGCCGTTCCGCCTGCGGCTTCGGCAGATCGATGAAGGCCAGCACGCCCATGGACACCGCCAGCAGCGCCGCCGTCGCCGCATAGTTGCCGGCGAACAGCACCGGCGCGAACAGATCGCGGGTGTGGTTGATGATGAGCGGCCCGAACAGCGCGCCCACCAGCGCCCCGGCCAGCACGTATGACACCGCCTTCGGCGCGAATCCGGGGCTGGCCACGTCGGTGGCCGCGAAGCGGTAATACTGGGCGAAGGCCTGATGGCTGCCGGCGATGAAGGTGGCGAGGCAGAACAGCGCGAAATCGCCGCGCAGAATGGCGTAGGCGGCCAGCAGCGAGCCGATCAGCCCGCCCAGCGCGCCGAGCATGAATCCGGCGCGGCGGCCGTATCTTTGCATGAACATGGAGGCCGGATAGGTGGTCAGCGCGGTGCCGATGATGTAGGTGGAAACCGGCAGCGTCGCCCAGCGCGCGTCCGGCGCCAGCTGGGCCCCGGCCAGCGCCGCGGTGGCGAAGATGTTCATGGTGGCCAGCCCGCCAAGCCCCTGCGCCGCGGCCAGCACCCACACGTTGCGCTTCGCGCGCCCGTCGTCGGGCTGATCGGCGGCGGCGTCGGAGGTGATGGTGGCGGGTGAAAGATCGGTCATGGCGGGGATGGTTGTAACAGATGACGGGTCAGCTATGCGATCGGAAAATTGGTGGAGTGGCCGGCAGGGGAAGCGGGACTACCGAACCGGGAAGAACAGTTGCTGGCCATTGAGGCGATAGCCGGCTATGGCATGCTGGCCGTCCGGGCCGGTGAGCCAGTCGATGAAGGCGCGCGCCGCCTGTTCCTTCACGTGCGGGTGCCGCTTCGGGTTGACGAGAATGACGCCGTAAGGATTGCGCAACCGGACATCGCCCTCGACCATGATGGCGAGCCGCCCCTTGTTGGCGTGGGCGATCCAGGTGCCGCGATCGGTCAGCGTGCAGGCGCCGCGCGCCGCCGCCATGTTGAGGGTGGCGCCCATGCCCTGCCCGGCCTCCAGATACCACGCGCCACTGAACGGCGCCGGATCGACGCCGGCCGCCCGCCACAGGCCCAGCTCCTTGTGATGGGTGCCGCTGTCATCGCCCCGCGAGACGAACGCCACCCGTCGCCGCGCGATGCGCCGCAGGGCGTCGGCCGCGTCCTTCAGCCCGGCGATGCCGGCCGGATCGTCCTTCGGGCAGACGATGACGAAATCGTTATACATCACGTCGCGCCGATGAACGCCGTGGCCGGCGCGCACGAAGGCGTCCTCCAGTTTCCGCGCATGCACCAGCACCACGTCGGCGTCGCCGCGCGCCGCGTTCTTCAGCGCCTGCCCGGTGCCCACCGCCACCACCCGCACCCTGATCCCCGTCTGGCGGGTGAACAGCGGCAGGATGTGGCCGAACAGGCCGGAGTTCTGCGTCGAGGTGGTGGATTGCAACAGAATCGTCTCGCCACCCGGCGCGGCGCCGGCGGACAACAGCCACGAGAACATCGAGAGGATGATGACGAATGGCCGCCTCATGACGTGACGGCGCTCCCCAAGCGTTGCGAGGCCGCGGCCAGCAGCTGCGCGGCCACATTGACCGCCAGCGCCAGCGCCAGCAGGATGCCGCCCAGGGCCAGCGCCAGGGCCAGATTGCCCTTCGAAGTCTCCAGCGCGATGGCCGTGGTCATGACGCGCGTGGCGTGATCGATGTTGCCGCCGACGATCATCACCGCCCCCACTTCCGCGATGGCCCGCCCGAACGCCGCCAGCAGCACCATGAGCAGCGCGTGGCGCGCCTCATACAGCATGGTGCGCACCAGCCGCCAGCCGGTGATGACCAGCGAGCGCATGGCCTCTTCGTAATCGCGCCACAGATCGGCGATGGCCTGGCGGCTCAGGGCGACGACGATGGGCAGCACCAGCAGCGTCTGGGCGATGATCATGGCGGCGGGGGTATAGAGCAGGCCGAGCACGCCCAGCGGCCCGGCCCGGGACAGCATCAGATAGACCACCAGCCCCAGCACCACCGGCGGCAGCCCCATCAGGGCGCTGAACAGCAAGGCGACGGCCCGCCGCCCGGGAAACCGGAACAGCGCCAGCGCCGCGCCCAACGGCAGGCCGATGAGCGCCGCGATGGCCACCGCGCTGAGCGACACCTGAAGCGACAACCCGACGATTTCCAGCAGGCCGGCGTCCAGCGATGCGATCAGCCGCGCCGCCTCGGAGAATGCGGAAAGGAAGGTGTCGGACATGCCGATGATTGTAAAGAGCGCCGTTGCGAGCCGTGTCAAGTCTGGCGAACGCCGCCGGCAATGGGCGGCGCCGTTTTCCGAATGACACCACCCGCGAAACGGCTCGCCGCCCCCCCGCATGCGCGGGCGCGGAAAATTGCAATTCAGGCAATATTTTGGTATGATAAATTTTACTTAAACAGGGAGGTAAGACCATGTCCAGGACGCTGAATACCACTGGCATCATATCCGCCACCCTGGCCTTATCCATGTTGCAGGCGGCGGGTGGCGCGCTGGCCGGACAGGCGCAGGACAGAGCCGTGCGCAAGGCGATCACCAAGTATTCCCGCCTGTATGGAGCGCCCTCGTCCATCAAGAGGACGAACGCCTCTGCCAGCATCGTCATCACCTTCCGCATCGGCCAGTGTCGTCAGCTGATCGTGTTCGTGGCGCCAAACGGGCGCATCGGCACGCTGAAATCGCAGAGCTGTTTTCCCGAAGAGCCGATGCCGGCTCCCGATCCCGGCAATGGCGGTGAAGGTGGCGGCGAAGGCGGGGGCGGGGGCGGTATCGGCCTCGTTTGAGCCGCCTGTCGCACCTCTCGACCGGCCGCGGCCTGGCAGGCCGCGGCCTTGTTTCTTGCCGCCGCGTGTCGCCGCGTGCTATCATGAAAAGCGGGCGAGAGGCGGTGGATGGCAGCACGAGGATGTCATGCTCCGCTCGATCCTTTTCTCTCTTTTTCTGAGGGTATTACCGGCCCTCTTGCCACTGCTGGCGACGGCACCCGCCACGGCGCATGACCGCGCCGCCTGCCCGCGCGTGTTCGCCCCCGTGTGCGCCGTGCGGACGGTTCGCCTGCCCCACGGCACCTTCCGCCAGCGCCGCACCTATCCCAACGCCTGCGTCGCCCACGCCCAGGGCGCGCGCGTCATCCATAGCGGCCCGTGCCGCCGCGTGCCGCCCACCGGCGTGCGCCCGGCGGCGACTTGCATGGTATGGCATGACGGCTGCAACACCTGCCGCCGCCTCTATCCGGGCGGCCCCTGGCGCTGCACGCGGCGCCATTGCGTGCGCTTCGCCCGGCCGCGTTGCCTCAGCCGGTTCGCCAACCAGCCCCGGCCGCGGCCGCCGCGCGCCTGCCCGCAAATCTACCGGCCGGTCTGCGCCCGGGTGCAGGTGCGATGCGTGCGCGCCCCGTGCCGGCCCGTCAGGCGCACCTTCTCCAATGCCTGCTTCGCCCGCGCCGCCGGCGCGCGCATCATCCATTTTGGCCGTTGCCGTTAGGGTCTGGTCTCAATAAATCCGCCGCGCCAGTCTGGCGAAAATGCTATATTGTCAAATGCCTTTGCGCATGGACGGGCATTTTCGCCAGCCCCTTCGGGCGACATTTTCGCTGCATATCGCCGGCCTTTCTTTCTTGCCAATACCTCAAGGTATTGCCTGCGAAAGAAAGACACAGGCGCTATTTCTAAGAAAATGCCGCTGGCATCGACGTATTTATTGAGACCAGACCCTGAGGCGGCGCGGGGTGCCGCCGATGCAGGCGGGCTTTCCACATCGGCGGTTTTGCTTTTTCGGGCCGGGCGGGTATATAGACCGCAATCGAGATCATGGGCCTGGGCCCTGATCCGAACGAACGGGGCGGACAGGCGGCGGACATGTTTCAGATCCTCGATCTCATCCTCGCCGGGGTGATGGTGATTTCCGGCCTGCTGGCCATGATGCGCGGTTTCACGCGCGAGGTGCTGTCGCTGCTGGCCTGGGTGGCGGCGGGGCTGGCCGCCTGGTGGGCCTTGAACACGCCGGAGCTGGCGGGGCTGCTGAAGCCCTATATCGAACAGGAGAAGATGGCGGAAATCGCCGCCGCCGGGGTGGCGTTCCTGGTGGTGCTCGTTTTGATGTCCATCGTGTCGGTGCGGCTCGGCGACGCGGTGCTCGATTCCGCCGTCGGCGCCTTCGACCGCACCCTGGGGCTGATCTACGGGCTGGCGCGCGGCCTGCTGCTGGTGGTCATCGCCTATATCTTCTATATCTGGCTGGTGCCGCTTCAGAAGCATGAGCCGTGGATCCGCAAGGCCGTGTCGCGGCCGCTGATCGAGGATACGGCGGAGATCGTCATCTCCTTCATGCCGATGGACATCGCGCAGGTGATCACCGGCAAGATCGCGCAAAGCCGGGCCGCGAAGAGCGGCCGGGCGGGCAAGGAGCCGGCCATCGGCAGCGGCGACAAAACGCGCCTTGATAGTTTGATCGAAAGTCAGCAAAACAAGGCGCCCAGCGGTCGATAGACCGGGCTGGCAAGGAAGCCGGAGGCGGGTCATGACGGCGCATGGTGAAGGCAAGACGCCGGAGATGTTCGATTTCGACGGCGACCTGCTGCGCGAGGAATGCGGCGTGTTCGGCATCTTCGGGCATCAGGACGCGGCGGCGCTGACGGCACTGGGCCTGCACGCCCTGCAACACCGCGGGCAGGAGGCGGCGGGCATCTGCGCCTATGACGGCAAGCAGTTCAATCTGGAGAAGCGCATCGGCCTGGTGGGCGATCACTTCACCAAGGAAAAGACCATCGCCCGGCTGCCCGGCCACGCGGCGATGGGCCACGTGCGCTATTCCACCAGCGGCACCACCATCCTGCGCAACGTGCAGCCGTTCTTCGCCGAGCTGGCCAGCGGCGGCTTCGCCATCGCCCACAACGGGCATCTGACCAACGGCCTGACCCTGCGCCGCGAGTTGATCCAGTCCGGGGCCATCTTCAGCTCCACCTCCGATACCGAAGTGCTGCTGCATCTGGTGGCGCGGGCCCCGCAGCGGCGGTATCTGGAACGCTTCATCGACGCGCTCAGGCAGGTGGAGGGCGGCTACGCCTTCGTGTGCCTGACCGACAAGAAGCTGATCGGGGCGCGCGATCCGCTGGGCATCCGGCCGCTGGTGCTCGGAAAGCTGGGGGAGAGCTGGATCCTGGCCTCGGAAACCTGCGCCTTCGACATCATCGGGGCGGAATTCGTGCGCGAGGTGGAAAACGGCGAGGTGGTGGTGATCGACGGCACCGGGGAGGAGGGCCTGCATTCCTACAAGCCGTTCCCGCCGCAAGAAGCGCGGCCGTGCATCTTCGAATACATCTATTTCGCCCGTCCCGACTCCATCGTCGGCGGGCGCTCCGTCTATGAGGTGCGCAAGGAGATGGGCCGCACCCTGGCGCGCGAGGCGCCGTGCGCGGCCGACGTGGTGGTGGCGGTGCCGGACTCCGGCGTGCCGGCGGCCATCGGCTACGCGCAGGAATCGGGCGTTCCGTTCGAGATGGGCATCATCCGCAATCATTACGTGGGCCGCACGTTCATCGAGCCGACCCAGAAGATCCGCGCCCTGGGGGTGCGGCTGAAGCACAACGCCAACCGCTCGGTGATCGCCGGCAAGCGGGTGGTGCTGGTGGACGATTCCATCGTGCGCGGCACCACCTCGATGAAGATCGTGCAGATGGTTCGCGAGGCCGGGGCGAAGGAGGTGCACATGCGCATCGCCTCGCCGCCCATCACCCACCCGGATCACTATGGCATCGACACCCCGACCCGCGATCAGCTGCTGGCCGCCAACAAGACGCTGGAAGAAATGCGCCAGTTCATCAAGGCGGACAGCCTGGCCTTCATCTCCGTGGAGGGTATCTATCGCGCCGCCGGTTATGAGGCGCGCGATCCGGTGCGGCCGCAGTTCACCGATCACTGCTTCACCGGCGAGTATCCGACGCCCTTGCGCGATGTGGAGGCGGCGGAAAATCCCAAGGAGCTGCCGCTGCTGGTGGATGCCGGATGAGTGAAGACAGGCCCATGAAAGAGCGTATCGCGTTGATCACCGGCGCGTCGCGCGGCATCGGCCGGGCGATGGCCGTGGAACTGGCGAGGCGCGGCGCGCACGTCATCGCGGTGGCGCGCACCGAAGGGGCGCTGGAGGAGCTGGACGACGCCATCCGGGCGGCGAGCGGGGGCCGGGGGGCGACGCTGGTGCCGCTGGACATCACCGACGGCGCGGCGGTGGACCGGCTGGGCGCGGCGCTTTATGAGCGGTTCGGGCGGCTGGACGCCTTGTTCCTCAATGCCGGGGTGCTGGGGGAGAACGCGCCGGTGGGCCATATCGACCCGGACAAGTGGGAGAAGACCATCGCCACCAATCTCACGGCGCCCTATCGCTGCGTGCGCTCCTTCGACCCGCTGTTGCGGCAGTCGGTTGCGGCGCGGGTGGTGTTCGTCACCTCCCGCGCCGGGCGCCATTGCAAGCCCTATTGGGGGGGCTATGCGGTGAGCAAGGCGGGGCTGGAGTGCCTGGCGAAGATCTATGCGGCGGAGTGCGGGACGACGACGAACATTCGTGTCAATATCCTCAATCCCGAAACATCAGCTATTTACTGCTTTTGGTTTTTAACTATTCACTATTCACTGTTAGTTATTCACTGCTTTTATAGTCCCAGCTTTTTCTCAAGATAATGAATATTCGT
>DRPD01000382.1 GCA_011374735.1 Thermopetrobacter sp. | reverse complement strand
AAGAACTGACCCCGCCACGGCACATCACGTGTCGATAAAGGCGCGGGCCTCGTCCGCGCCTTTTTTCATGCCGCCGGCAACGCCCGGCCCGCTCCGCGCAACAAGCCCGCCCCAAGCCCCCATTGACGGGTGGCAAATGATGGTTGCCACTCCCAGTGGGGGTTTGTAATAATCGCTAATATTTGGCTGTCACCCCCCAGGCGGCCTGCATCTCCCGGGAGGAAACGAACATGACGACCCGCCCTTTGATCGCCGCCTTCATCCTCGCCGCCACCTTGCTCGGCGCCGCGCCCGCCGGCGCCGGGATGAAGGCGGCGCTGCTGCAAAAGGCCTGTGACGCCGGCGCCGCCAAGGCCTGCTTCAACCTCGGCCTGATGCATTTTCAGGGCACGGGAACCCCCAGGGACATGGGGCGCGCCGCCGCCCTGTTCGGCCGGGCCTGCGCGGCCGGGCATGTCATGAGCTGCTACAACGCCGGGCTGCAACAGGAGAACGGCATGGGGGTGCCGGCCGACCCGGCGCGCGCCGGCGCGTTCTACCGCAAGGGCTGCGATGGCGGTTTCGCCAAGGCCTGTCACAACCTCGGCGGCCTGTATTTCGGCGGCAAGCTGGGGCGGCCGGACGGATCGAAAGCGATGGCGCTCTACGCCCGCGCCTGCGACGGCGGCATGGCCCGGGGCTGCTACAATATTGGCTTCATCCTGGAAAAAGGCGCGCTGGGCGTGCCAAGGGACGCCGCCAGGGCGGCGGCGTTCTATCGCAAGGCCTGTGACGGCAAGTTCAACCAGGGCTGTCACAATCTCGGCACCCTGCACGTGGCCGGCGCGGGCGTGCCCAGGGACTTCGCGCGGGCCGCCGCCCTGTTCGCCAGGGCCTGCGACGGCGGCATCATGATCGGCTGTTACAATCTGGGGATTCTCCGCGCCGGCGGCCTTGGCGTGTCAAAGGACGCGCGGCGCGCCGCGGCGCTCTACGCGCAGGCCTGTCAGGGCGGATACGCCGGCGGCTGCAACAACCTCGGTCTGCTGCATGACACCGGCCGGGGGGTGCGGAAAGACGCCGCGCGGGCGGTGGCGCTCTATCTGAAAGCCTGTGACGGCGGGTTCGCCGAAGGTTGCCACAACGGCGCCGTTTCCTATCAGAACGGCGAAGGCGTGCGCAAGGACGCGAGGCGGGCCGCGACCCTCTACCTGAAGGCCTGCGAGGGCAAAATCGCCGGCGCCTGCTTCAACCTCGCCGTCCTTCATGCCCAGGGCGCCGGCGTGCCGCGAGACGCGGCGCGGGCCCGCTTGTTGTTCGGCCGCTCCTGCAAGTTCGGCCATCAGGACGGTTGCAGGCAATATCGCGCCCTGGGCGGGCAATGACGCTCAGGGCCCGCGTCACCGGTGAAGCCGCCCGCGCCTGCCCATGCTCATCAAGAGGACATCCATGCGCAAACCACTTCTGACTTCCCTGTTCATCATGGCCATGGCCACATCCGGCGCCGCCGCCAAGACGCCACTGCGCGCCGCCTGCGAAACGGGCGACGCGCGCGCCTGCTTCGATCTCGGCCTGGCCCATGCCCGCGGCCGCGATCTGCCGAAGGCCGCCGCGTTCTACGACAAATCTTGTCGCGGCGGGCTGGCCCGGGGCTGCTTCTTTCTCGGCATCCTGCACTTGCGGGGGATCGGCATGCGGCGCGACGCGCCACGCGCCGCCAGGCTGTTTGACAGGGCCTGTGGCGGCGGCCACGCCACCGCCTGCAACATGCTCGGCGGCATGTATCTGAAAGGCATCGGCGTGCCCCGCGACAGGCGGCGCGCCGCCGCGCTGTTCGATGCCACTTGCAAAACCGGCAACGCCCGCGGCTGCCACGCGCTGGGCATGATGTATGCGGCCGGCATCGGCCTGCGCCGCGACGGCAAGCGCGCCGCGGCATTGTTCCGCGAGGCCTGCGAGAAAGGATACAAGACCAGCTGCAGCGGCCGTGTGAAGGGCTACGCGAAAGGCCGCGGCCTCGATATGCGTCAACGTTGAAGAACATTCCCGCGCCAATGGCGGGAGCATCGGGAGGAAACCTCATGAAAACACCCATTCTGCATGTCGCCTCCATCCTCGCCGCGCTGTTTCTGGCCGTGGCCGAAGCCGCCGCCATCGAGAACGTGGAGCAACTGCGAAGCGCCTGTGACGGCGGCGACGCCAGGGCCTGCTTCCGGCTCGCCTTCGTCCACGCGGACGGCAAGCAGGTTCCCAAGGACGTCCCGAAGGCGCTGGCGCTGTTCGTCAAGGCCTGTGACGGCGGCCATGCCGCGGGCTGTTTCAGCGCCGGCATGAAGCTCCGGCTGGGCTTCGGCGTGCCTCGCGACCTGAAGCGGGCGGCGGCCCTGTTCCGCAGGGGCTGCGACGGCGGCTTCGTGTCGGCCTGTCAGGAACTCGGCTCGCTGTATCTGCGCGGTATCGGCGTGCCGAAAGATCTCGCCAAGGCGGCGCGCTTCTATCGCAAGGCCTGCGACGCCGGGCGTTCCGGCGCCTGTGCGCGGCTGCGAAAACTGAAAACCGCCGGCGCGGCGACCCGGCAGCGCCCGAACTCGCCGCAAGGGCGGAACGCACCCGATCAGAGCGCCTGCGACAATGGGGATGTGAAAGCCTGCATGGGCCTCGCCGCCGCCTACGCGCGGGGCCGCGGCGTGCCGAGAGACCGGCGCAAGGCCGCCGCCTTGCTGCGCAAGGCCTGCGACGGCGGCCACGCCAGGGGCTGTTTTTTCCTTGCCGTCGGCTATATGCGCGGCCTTGGCGTGCGGCAGAACCCCAGACAGGCCGCCATCTACTTCGGCAAGGCCTGCGACGGCGGCCATCAGGGCGGTTGTGAAGAGCTGCGCAAGCTGAACGCCGGGCGCGCCACCGCCCGGCCGGGCGGCGCGCCAGCATCCTCCGGCGGCGGCGCGCGACAACCGGAACCAACCCGGGCCCCCGACGCGGCCGCCGCCGACTGTGACAAGGGCGACGCGAAAGCCTGCTATGACATCGCTTTCGCCTACGCGAAGGGCCGTGGCGTGCCGAAGGATAAACGCCGGTCGGTGATCCTCACACACAAGGCCTGTGATCTGGGATACCCAAAGGCCTGCCATGCTCTCGCGATCGGGTATGGCCGCGGGCTGATCGGCCAGCGGGATCCGCAGCGCGCGGCGGCGCTGTATCGCAAGGCCTGTGACGCGGGTTTCATGAAGAGCTGCTTCAACCTTGGCAACGCCTACAGAGAGGGCAAGGGCGTGGCGCGCGACATGAACAAGATGGCGGCGCTCTACCGCAAGGCCTGTGATGGCGGCGAACCGCGCAGCTGCTACAACATCGGCGTCATGTATCGCAAGGGGGTGCTTGTCGGCCGTGACTTGCGCGTCAGCGCCGCCTTCTTGGCCAGGGCCTGCCAGAACAACCTGATGATTGGCTGCTTCCATCTCGCCGGCATGTATGTGAAGGGCAGCGGCGTGCCGCGCGACGAGAGCATCGCCGCCTCGCTGCTGCGCAAGGCCTGCGGCGGTGGCCATGTCATGGGCTGCTTCAATCTCGGCGTGGCCCATGAGCGCGGCGCGGGCGTGGCGCGCGACGATGCCAAGGCGGCCAGATTCTACGCCAAAGCCTGCCAGGGCGGGCTGCGACGCGGCTGCGACGCGGCGCGGCGCTTGAACGGGCAAGGCCCGCGCGGCCGCAACGAACGGGGCGCGCCCGGCGGCCAGCCTCCGTCACGGGCCCGCCTGCCCGTGGCCTGTGACGCCGGCGACGCGCGGGCCTGCTTCAGGCTTGGCGAGCTCTACCGCACCGGCAAGAGCGTGGCGCGCCACCTGGGCCGGGCCGCCGCCTACTACCGCCGGGCTTGCGAGGCCGGGGATGTGCGTGGTTGCGCGCGGGCCGGGCGCATGCATGACCTGGGCATCGGGGTGCCCCGCGACCGCGCGCTGGCCGCCAGGTTCTTCCGCCAGGCCTGCGATGGCGGCGCGGCGCGAAGCTGCAATGTCCTCGGCGTGCTTTACTCCAAGGGCGACGGCGTGCCGCGCGACAAGCGGCAGGCCGCCAGGTTGTATCTGAAGGCCTGCGACGGCGGCAACGCCGTCGGCTGCACCAACCTCGCCCACCTGTATTACAACGGCGCCGGCGTGCCGCGCGACAAGACGCAAGCGGCGGCGTTGCTCCGCAAGGCCTGCGCCGGCGGCGACATGGAAGGCTGCTCGAGGATCGGGCAGATGTATGACGATGGCGACGGGCTGACTCGCAACCGGACGGTGGCCGCGAAGTTCTTCCGCAAGGCCTGCGACGGCGATCACGCGCAAAGCTGCAACAACCTCGCCGTGCTTTACGCCAGCGGCGACGGCGTGCCCCGCGACGTGAAGCGGGCCGCCACGCTGTATTTGAAGGCCTGCGACGGCGGCGATGCCATCGGCTGCACCAATCTTGGCTACATGCATGATGCCGGCAAGGGCATGCCGCTCGACAAGGCCCGGGCCATCGCCTTCTACCGCAGGGGCTGCGACGACGGCGACCCCGGCGGCTGCTTCAACCTCGGCCTGATGCATGGCAAGGGCGACGGCGTACCCAGGAACAAGACGCTGGCCGGCCTGTATTTCCGCATCGCCTGCGACGGCGGCGACCCGAAAGGCTGCTACAACTACGCGCTGATGTTCGAAGCCGGCTATGGCGTGCGCAAGAACAGTCGCCGCGCCAGACAGCTCTACGCCAGGGCCTGCGACCTGCGCAACCAGCGCGCCTGCGCCAAACTCCGCACCCTGACCAACCAGGCCCGATGAGACCGGGCTCGGGCCACGAAGCCGATGTGGCTTCAATATAGGCAGGAAAACTTTGAAGATAGAAAGACCTGAAAGGTATCCCCGCGCAGGCTTTCGCCTGCGCGGGTAAACCTGCGGTGAAAAACCTTACCGTGGTTTCCCAACCGATTTCCCCACCTCCCTATAACGCGCACGCTTTGCCGTTGCAAGCGCATGCATGATAACTTTGAATTGCAAATGCATATTCATTT
>DRPD01000381.1 GCA_011374735.1 Thermopetrobacter sp. | reverse complement strand
GGCGGGGTCAGTTCTTCTCCTTGTCGACCAGCTTGTTGGCGGAAATCCACGGCATCATGCCGCGCAGGGTGCGGCCCACCTCCTCGATGGAGTGGGCGTCGTTCATGCGCCGGGTGGCCTTGAACTTCGGCTGGCCGGCCTGGCATTCGCGCATCCAGTCGGAGACGAAGGCGCCGGTCTGGATGTCGTGCAGGATGGCCTTCATGCGCTTTTTCGTCTCCTCCCTCGGCAGCACGCGGGGGCCGGAGACGTATTCGCCGTATTCGGCGGTGTTGGAGATCGAATAGTTCATGTTGGCGATGCCGCCCTCGTAGATCAGATCGACGATCAGCTTCACCTCGTGCAGGCATTCGAAATAGGCCATTTCCGGCGCGTAACCGGCCTCCACCAGCGTTTCGAAGCCATTGCGGATGAGCTCCACCAGGCCGCCGCACAGCACCGCCTGTTCGCCGAACAGGTCGGTTTCGCACTCCTCGCGGAAGGTTGTCTCGATGACGCCGGAGCGCCCGCCGCCGATGGCGGAGGCATAGGACAGGGCGATGTCCTGGGCGTTGCCGCTGGCGTCCTGGGCCACGGCGATCAGGCACGGCACGCCGCCGCCCTTCAGATACTCGCCGCGCACCGTGTGGCCGGGGCCCTTCGGAGCGATCATGATGATGTCCAGCGTATCCTTCGGCTCGATGAGGTTGAAGTGGATGTTCAGCCCGTGGGCGAAGGCCACCGCCGCGCCGTCCTTGATGTTGGGGGAGACCTGGGTCTTCCACACGTCGGCCTGCAATTCGTCGGGGATGGCGAACATGATGACATCGGCCCACTTCGCGGCTTCGGGCACCGCCATGACCTTCAGCCCGGCAGCGTTGGCCTTCCTGGCGCTGGGCGAGCCGGGGCGCAGGGCGACGACGACATTCTTGACGCCGGAATCCTTCAGGTTCATGGCGTGGGCGTGGCCTTGCGAGCCGAAGCCGATGATGGCCACCTTCCTGCCCTTGATGAGATTCACATCCGCGTCGCGGTCGTAATACACACGCATGGTTCTGCCTTGTCCCCTGCCTTTGTCGATGTGGTCATGACGGCGCGCTGGCGCCCCGCTTCGAGGTCAGCGCCATTGCTGGAATGCTTTGCCGCCGCTGTCAAGAATGTTTGCGGGCGGGGTCGCTCAGACGCGGCCCAGCAGCAGGCCGGCGGGAAAGCCCATGGCCTTCTTCATCACCGCGCCGAACAGGCCCTCGTGGCGCTCCACGATGTCGTTGCCGAACAGGCGGCGGGCCAGGAACTCGGCCAGCATCACGATGCCCTCCACCGCGTGCAGGCGGGCTTCGCGCTCCGCGGCCAGCCAGGCGGCGCGTCGTTCGGCGCCGGCGCCGGCAGGTGGCGGGGCGGGGCGGGCCGCGGTGTATTCGGCGCAGACGCGGCGCGCCTCGCGCAGGGCGCCTTCGAGATAGCCGCCGGGATAATCGGCCGGGGCGGCGGGCAGGTGCAGCACCGGATCGCCGGCCTCGGAGGTCGGCAGATACATGTTGAGCCAGGGGTGCACCTGCACCATGCCCCAGGACATCAACAACGGCTCCAGCTCCGTCTCCCACAGCGCCGGCGGCAGCAGGGCGAAGGGAGCGACGCGGGCGTTGAGCGGCAGGCTGTCGTTGATGTCGTCCAGCACCCGCCGCTCGGTGCGCGAGATCTCCATGAAGCGCGCCTCATGGTGGCGCACGATGGCCTCGCGTTCGGCCTCGGCGTCGGCCAGCAGGGCCACGAGTTCCGCGTCGGGGCCGGCCAGCTCCAGACACAGCAAGGGGCGGATGTCGCCTGGCGGGGCGTCGTCCGCCGGGGCGATGACGGTGGGGCGGGAATGATCGGTCATGGCCGCCGGGCTCAGACGCAGCCGGTGGGCTTGGGCAGGCCGCCATACTTGGTGATCGGCTTCATCGGCCCGGTGTTCCACAGGGCGAAGATATCCCTTTTGCTCATGCCGACGTATTTCATGAACACGCGGATGGCCGGCACCTGGTTGTGCTCCTCGTAGTATTCGCGGGCCTTCATGATCTGATCCCACATCTCGTCGGTGAGCTCGATGCCGTCGGCGGCGGCCATGGCGCGGCCGATCTCCGGCGTCCAGTCGTTCATGTTTTCCAGATAGCCGTCGCCGTCGCGCGGCGGCAGGGTGATGGCGTCGCTCATCGGGGTCCTCCCTGAAATGTCCGTCAATCGTCGCTGACATGGAACGTAGGGAGGCGGTGGCGGCGCTCCAATCGTATCGGGATGGGCTTTTCGCCTGCCGGGATGGGGTGGGTGCATGTATTGCGAGAAACTTTCGTCATGCCCGTGAAAACGGGCATCCATGCCGTCTCTCCTCCTTGCCGTGAAGTCTCGATGAAGGCACTTGAAACACCGGAGGTTTCGGGCGCTGCCTGAACGCGTTGCGCCGCCGCATGGACGCCCGCTTTCGCGGGCGTGACGAGGAGGGCGGGCGTGACGAGGAGGGCGGGCGTGACGAATGGGGGGTCGGGCGCGAGCTGACAGGGACGGTTTGCCGGGTTTCAGGGGCTTTTCTTCGGCGTCTTCTTCTTCGCGGCCAGCTTCTTCTCCAGCGTGGCGACGCGG
>DRPD01000380.1 GCA_011374735.1 Thermopetrobacter sp. | reverse complement strand
GTCGCGGCCGTTGAAAGTGGCGCCGGCGGGGGCGGCGTGGTGCACGGCGTCTTGCGCGAACAATTTCTCGGCCAGAGCGGCACGTTCGTTCTCGTCCGCGGTTCTCCACATTTGCACGTAATTTTCGGCGAATTGGGTGATGAATTCCTCGTTCAGCATGTTTGTGGTTCCTTCCGGTTGCTGGTTGGCGGGCAGGCGGGGCTGAAGCATTGGATGGGCTCGCCTCCGTCCTCCTGCTGAAAACGTGTATACTGACATGCTCCTGACAACGTGGTGTCAGGAACGGCGTGATAAGGACATTCGCGGCATTTCTCCCGGCGTAGAGGCGATCATGAGGCGGGCCGACCGGCTGTTGCAGATCATTCAGATATTCCGCCGCCGGCGCGGGCCGGTTACGGCCGCGCGGATCGCCGAGGAGTTGGAAGTGACGGCGCGCACCGTCTATCGCGACATCGCGGCGCTGATGGCCAACGGCGTGCCCATTCGCGGCGAGGCCGGGGTTGGCTACGTGATGGACGAGGGCTATGACCTGCCGCCGTTGATGTTCGATGCGGAGGAGCTGGAAGCCCTGATGCTCGGCGCGCGGCTGGTGGTCTCCACCGGTGATACGACGCTGGCCCGCGCGGCGCGCGACGCGGTGGCCAAGATCGCCACCGTCATCCCTTCGGGCTTGCGGCCGAACCTTCTCGACGCGCCGCTGCTGGCGCCGAACTTCGGGATGGGTGAGGCGGGGGAGGTGGATATCGGCACCATCAGAATGGCGATCCGCGAAGGTCGCAAGTTGCGCATTGATTATCGTGATGCGAAGGACGCCGCCACCACGCGGACGATCTGGCCGATTGCCTTGGGCTATTTTCAGGAAGTGAAGATGCTTGCCGCTTTTTGTGAATTACGTTCCGACTTCCGCCATTTCCGTCTTGACCGGATCGGCGGACTGACGGTGCTGGATGCGCGGCCGCCGGAACACCATGCCCGGTTGTTCCATCGCTGGTGGCAGGCGGAAGTCGAGAAATGCGGCGATCGTATCGCGCCGGGCAAGAAAATCTGATCCGCCGCATGCCCGGGCGTGCCGGGCGGGGCCGCTTGCGGGATTGGTATCGCCGTCCGGGTCAGTAGCGGCGCAGGAGGCCGATGAGGCGGCCCTGGATGCGCACCCGGTCGGGGCCGAAGATGCGTGTCTCGTAGGCCGGATTGGCGGCCTCCAGGGCGATGGAACCGCCCTTGCGGCGCAGGCGTTTCAAGGTCGCTTCTTCATCGTCCACCAGGGCCACCACGATGTCGCCGTTGTGGGCGGTGTCGGCGCGGCGGATGATCACCGTGTCCCCGTCGAGAATGCCGGCCTCGATCATCGAATCGCCCTTCACCTCCAGCGCGAAATGCTCGCCCGGGCCCAGCATCTCCGGCGGCACGGTGACGTCGTGGGTGTGATCCTGAATGGCCTCGATGGGCACGCCGGCGGCGATGCGGCCCATCACCGGCACGATGGCCGACGGCGGCGCGGCGGCGTCGGACGGCGGCACCGCCGCCGGGACGCGGCCCAGGGAGCCTTCGATGACCTCCGGCGCGAAGCCGCCGGGGGTGGCGCGGCTCAGGCTGGGGGCGATGGTGTCGGGCAGCTTGATGATCTCCAGGGCGCGGGCGCGGTGGGGCAGGCGGCGGATGTAGCCGCGCTCTTCCAGCGCCGTGATCAGCCGGTGGATGCCGGACTTGGAACGCAGGCCCAGCGCCTCCTTCATCTCCTCGAACGAAGGCGGAATGCCGGCTTCCTTCATGCGTTGATGGATGAACATCAACAGTTCGTATTGCTTGCGGGTCAGCATGAGGAGCGCCTCCCTGTCGGCCGGCGCGGTATGCGCCGAATCAAAAACAAAACCTGAACCAACCATAACCGTTCTTCTAATGTTCAGCAAGGATTTTCTCTTTGTGCGAGTTTTGAGCCGAATTGTGTGGGCAAGCTGTGGATAACGGACTTGACGCGCGGGCGCGGCATATTATAGAACATTGATAGAACAAAAGCGCATGGGCGGGCCATGGCGGCAACGTCTTGTGGAGAAAGCGCGGGTTGCGCTGGTGGGCGGTGGTGGTGGCGTCTAGGCTGAGGTGAAGAGGCCCAAACGGGGCCGATGCCTGCGCGTGGCGGGCGAACAGGGCAGGAGTTGTAATCATGGCGGGTTCGGTGAACAAGGTGATCCTGATCGGCAATCTGGGCGCCGATCCGGAAGTGCGGCACATGCAGGACGGGCGGCCGGTGGTCAACCTGCGGGTGGCGACCTCGGAAAGCTGGCGCGACAAGACGACGAAGGAGCGCCGCGAGCGCACCGAATGGCACCGGGTGGTGATCTTTTCGGAGGGGCTCGCCAAGGTGGCGGAGCAATATCTGCGCAAGGGCAGCAAGGTCTATCTGGAAGGCCAGTTGCAGACCCGCAAATGGACGGATCGCGACGGCAACGAACGCTACACCACGGAAGTGGTGTTGCAGGGCTTCAATGCGACGCTGGTGATGCTCGACCGCGCCCAGGCGCCGGCCGGCGGCTTTGCCGACGGGCCGGCCGCGGCGCCGTCTTTCGGTGAACCGGCGGCCGCATCGGGGGGCGATGGTGGGGGCGGAGGCGGCGATGACTTCGCCCGGGATCTGAACGACGACGTGCCATTCTGAGCCGC
>DRPD01000379.1 GCA_011374735.1 Thermopetrobacter sp. | reverse complement strand
GAGCCCCGCGCCGGACATCGGCGCGGGGCTTTCATTGGTGGTCGTTCGCCTTTTGCTCGTCGTCTTCCAGCTGCCGGCCCCAGGCGAAGCGCCAGATGCGCATGGCGGAGAGGGCTTCTTCCTCCAGCGCCCGCAAGCGTTCGATGATGGCCTGTTCCGCTTCCAGCACGGCCCCCAGCCGGGCCCGGGTCTCCGGCTGTTTGGGCACGAACATGGCGCAGGTGTCGGCGCAAGGGCGGGCGGAGATGTCCGCCGTGCCGATGAAGCGGGCCAGATCGATGATCTGCGTCTTGTTCAGGCCCACCAGCGGGCGCAGCACGGGCAGCGTGGCGGCCTCGTCGATGGCGCGCATGTTCTCCAAGGTCTGCGAGGCCACCTGGCCGAGGCTGTCGCCGGTGGCCAGCGCCAGCGCCCGGACGGTGGCGGCGTGGCGTTCGGCCATGCGCAGGAAGGAGCGGCGCAGCAGGATGATGCGCAGCGGCGATGGCGCATGGGCGGCGATGTGATCCTGAATGGCGGTGACCGACACCAGTGCCAGCTTCATCGGCCCTTGCGCCCGGCTCAGCTCGACGCACAGGTCGCGCACCGCCTCCAGCGGCTCGTCGGTGGTCAGCTCGCTGGCGTGAAAATGCAGCGGAAACATCCGCCCGCCACGCTTCATGAGCAGGAACGAGGCGACCGGCGAATCGAAGCCGGCCGAGAGAAGCGCCACGATGCGGCCCGACGAGCCCACCGCCAGCCCGCCGACGCCGCGCTCCTTCAGATAGACCACGATGTCGCGATCCAGCACCTCGATGCGCGCTTCCGCGTCGAAGTGCTTCAGTGACACCTTCAGCGACGGTTCGGCGCGCAGCATGGCGGCGCCGTATTCCCGTTCGATCTCCTGCGAGGAGAGCGGAAAGCTCTTGTCCACCCGTTTGGCGGTGGCGCGGAAGGAGCCGCCCTTCGCCCGCGCCGCCAGTTTCTGCGCGCTGGCGAACAGCGCCTCGGGCGTCTTGGCGCAGGCGAAGGCGAAGCCGAAGCTGGAGACGCCGGGAAACCGCCTCAGCCGCGCGCGCAAGGTGTCCTCGTGAGTCGCCCAGTCGGCGCCGTCGAGCGGATCGATGAAGACGCGCCCCCAACTGCGCCGGGCCCGGAAGGGCAGGGCGGCGTGCTTCAGCCAGCCGTTGAGATTGGCCACCAGCTGATCCTCGAAGCGCGCGCGTTTCTTGCCCTTCAGGGCGATTTCGTCATAGTGAATGATGATGTGGCGGGTCATGGCCCATTCCTGACGCGGCCGGGCGGCCTTGGCAAGTGCGGCATCGTGGCTGTTTACAAAACCGGTGGCGGGCGCTTTTCATTTCCTGAACTCCGCTTCATGAAGCCCATTTCATTGGCCGGTGAAGGGTTTTCCACGATATGGTCAGGGCCGGGCACCGGGGGCGCCGGGCAGAGGGTAAAATCAGGCCAACGCATTCGGAAGAGCCATCCATGAGCATCGATTACAAACGCGTATTCAAGGACGCCATCGCCAACCTGCACGCCGAAGGGCGCTATCGCGTGTTCGCCCAGCTCAGGCGCGTCCGCGGCGCTTGGCCGCGGGCGCGGTATTATGATGGGCGGGGCAACGTCAAGGAAGTCACCGTCTGGTGCTCAAACGACTATCTGGGCATGGGCCAGCATCCGAAGGTGATCGACGCCATGCACGCCGCGCTGGACGACACCGGGGCCGGGGCGGGCGGCACCCGCAACATCGCCGGCACCAGCTGGTATCACGTCCAACTGGAGCGCGAGCTGGCCGACCTGCACGGCAAGAAGGCCGCCTTGCTGTTCAATTCCGGCTACATGTCCAATCAGGCGACGCTGTCCACGCTGGCGAAGCTGCTGCCCGGGCTCATCATCTTCTCCGATCAGCTCAACCACGCGTCGATGATCGAGGGCATCCGCCACGGCATCCGCCAGCGAGACGACAAGAAGATCTTCCGCCACAACGATCTGGCGCATCTGGAAGAGCTGCTGAAGGAGGCCGATCCGGCGCGGCCGAAGCTGATCGCCTTCGAATCGGTCTATTCCATGGACGGCGACATCGCGCCGATCGCGGCGATCTGCGATCTGGCGGAGAAATACAACGCCATGACCTACATCGACGAGGTGCACGCGGTGGGCATGTATGGCCCACGCGGCGGCGGCGTCACGGAGCGCGACGGCCTGCGGGATCGGATCGACATCATCGAGGGCACGCTGGCCAAGGCGTTCGGCGTCATGGGTGGCTACATCACCGGTGACGCGGATGTGTGCGACGCCATCCGCTCCTATGCGTCGGGCTTCATCTTCACCACCTCGCTGTCGCCGGTGCTGACGGCCGGCGCGCTGGCGGCGGTGCGGCATTTGAAGGAATCGGGCGAGGAGCGCGCGTTGCAACAGCGGCACGCGGCGTTGCTGCGCGAGCAGTTGCTGGCGCGCAATCTGCCGGTGGTCATCACCGAGAGCCACATCGTGCCGGTGATGGTGGGCGACGCGGCGCGCTGCAAGCGGCTGACCGACCGGCTGATGGACGAACATGACATCTACGTGCAGCCGATCAATTATCCCACCGTGCCGCGCGGCGCGGAGCGCATCCGGCTGACGCCGGGGCCGCTGCACGGCCCGGCGGAGATCGCCGCCCTGGTCGATGCGCTCGATCAGCTGTGGAACGATCTCGACCTGCCGCGCGCCAGCCTCGCGGCGGCGCAGTAACTGCTCTTCACCCGGCCTTGAGCAATCTGACCGCCTCGTCGCGCTCGAACAGGTAGAGCAGGTGGCGCAGCGCCTGGCCGCGTTCGCCTGCCAGCCCGGCGTCGGCGCGCAGGATCATCTGCGCGTCCTTGCGGGCCGTGGCCAGCAGCGCCTCGTGCGCCAGCAGATCGGCCATGCGAAAGCGCGGCAGGCCCGACTGTTTCGCGCCCAGCAGATCGCCGGCCCCGCGCAGCTTCAGGTCGGCCTCGGCGATCACGAACCCGTCGTCCGTCTCGCGCATGATGCGCAACCGCTCCGCCGCCGTGGATGACAGCGGCGGGCGATACAGCAGCAGGCAGGCACCGGGCCTGCCGCCGCGCCCGATGCGGCCGCGCAACTGGTGCAACTGGGCCAGCCCGAAGCGTTCGGCATTCTCGATCACCATGATGGTGGCCTCCGGCACATCGACGCCCACCTCGACCACGGTGGTGGCCACCAGCACGGCAATGTCGCCGCTGCGGAACGCCTCCATCACGGCGTCGCGTTCCGCGCCCTTCATGCGTCCGTGCACCAGCCCCACCCGGCCGGGCAGCAATTCGCGCAGCATGGCGTGACGCTCTTCGGCCGCCGTGGAGGGCAGGGCGCCGGTTTCCTCCACCAGCGGGCAGATCCAGAAGGCGCGCGCCCCTTCGGCCACCGCCCGCTTGAGGCGATCGGTCGCCTCGTGCAGGCGGGGCAGCGGCATGGTGGAGGTCTTCACCGGCTGGCGGCCGGGGGG
>DRPD01000378.1 GCA_011374735.1 Thermopetrobacter sp. | reverse complement strand
GTTAAGTGGCTGTATCCATTGACGAACTCGCAAAATTCGTGGCGCCGCGCAGCGGCTGGCACAGCGGTTGCCACAGAACAGGCGACACAAGCGGCGCACCGCCAACCGATCAGGGAGACCGACCCGATGCGCACCGACCGAACCGACCCGCCCGCCCGGCTCAATCCGCTGGCCTTCGGCCGGCCGGAAATCCGGGTGCTGCATTTCACCTGGATCGCCTTCTTCATCAGTTTCTACGTGTGGTTCAACCACGCGCCGCTGCTGAAGTCGATCCAGCAGTCGTTGGGGCTGTCGGCGCAGGAGCTGAAGACCCTGCTGATCCTCAACGTGGCGATGACCATCCCGGCGCGCATCGTCATCGGCATGCTGGTGGACAAGTTCGGGCCGCGGCAGGTCTATTCGGCGCTGTTGATGACCGGCGGCGCCATCTCCATCGCCTTCGCGTTCAGCCAGGATTTCGTGCAGGCCGCCATCCTGCGCTTCCTGCTGGGCTTCATCGGGGCCGGCTTCGTGATCGGCATCCGCATGATCTCCGAATGGTTCCCGGCCAGGACGGTGGGGCTGGCGGAAGGCATCTATGGCGGCTGGGGCAATTTCGGCTCGGCGGCGGCCGCCATCACGCTACCGACCATCGCCCTGCTGTTCGGCGGCGCGGACGGCTGGCGCTGGGCCGTGGCCAGCTCCGGCGGCGTGGCCATGCTCTATGGCGCGTTCTACTTCTTCGCCGTCTCCAATACGCCGAAGGGCTCCACCTATTTCAGACCGAAGAAAACGGGGGCGCTGGAGGTGAGCTGCCGGCGCGATTTCTGGCTGCTGCTCATCATGAAGGCGCCGCTGGTGCTGGCCCTGGGCCTGCTGGCGTGGAAGCTGGGGCCGGCCAACCTCGATGTTCTGCCCGGCTGGCTGGAATGGACGATCCATGCCCTGCTGGTGGCCCTGTATGGGTGGCAGGCCTGGCACATCTGGGAGATCAACAAGCACGTCTTCAAGGAAGAGGTGCCGCAGCTGGACCGCTACGACTTCCGCCAGGTGGCGGCGCTCGATATCGCCTATTTCGCCACCTTCGGCTCGGAGCTGGCGGTGGTGTCCATGCTGCCGCTGTTCTTCGCCGACACCTTCGGCCTGTCGCCCGTCAGCGCCGGGCTGCTGGCTTCCGGCTACGCGTTCATGAATCTGGTGGCGCGGCCCACCGGCGGGCTGCTGTCCGACCGCTTCGGGCGGCGCGGCACCATGATGATCCTGCTGGCCGGGCTGTCGCTGGGCTATCTCGGCATGAGCAGCATCGATTCCGGCACCTGGCTGCCGCTGGCGGTGGCGCTCACCATGCTATGCTCGTTCTTCGTGCAGTCCGGCGAGGGGGCGGTGTTCGCCATGGTGCCGCTGATCAAGCGCCGCCTGACCGGCCAGATCGCCGGGCAGGTGGGGGCCTATGGCAACGTCGGGGCGGTGATGTTTCTCACCGTGCTGTCCTTCGTCTCGCCGCAGGTGTTCTTCCTCGTCATCGGCGCGGCGGGGCTGTTGGCGCTGCTGGTCACCTGGCTGTGGCTGAAGGAGCCGCAGGGCCACATGGCGGAGGTGCTGCCCGATGGCACCGTGGAACTGATCAAGGTGGAGTGATTGGGCAGAACGCATGAGCAAGCCCGCCATCGACATCGGCCAGCATTCCGACGCCGGCCCGCGCAAGGCGAACGAGGACAGTTTCGGCGTGCTGATCCCCGAACCGCCGTTGTGCGAGACGAAGGGGCTGGCCATGGCGGTGGCCGACGGCATGAGCTCCTGCGCCCAGCCCAAGGCGGCCTCCGAAACCGCGGTGAAGAGCTTTCTGGAGGATTATTACGCCACCCACGAGAGCTGGAGCGTGGAAACCTCCGTGTCGCGCGTGCTGACCTCCGTCAACCGCTGGCTCTACGGGCAGGGGGCGGCGGAAACCGGCCACGGGCTGGTCACCACGTTCACCGGCGCGGTGCTGAAGGCCGGGGTGCTGCACGTTTTTCACGTGGGCGATTCCCGCGTCTCGCTGCTGCGCGGTGGCGAGTTGCGCCCGCTGAACCGCCTGCATCGCATCACCATCGGCGAGAAGACCGACTATCTGTCGCGCGCGCTGGGCATTGACGTGGCGGTCAGGGTGGAACACCGCGAGGTGGCGGTGGAGGCCGGCGATGTGCTGGTCTTCACCACCGACGGCGTGCACGACGTCATTAAAGACGCCGACATGGTGCGCCTGACCGACAAGCACGGCGATGACCTGAACGGTGCCGCGAAGGCCATCTGCGACGCGGCGCTGGCGGCCGGCGCGGACGACAACGTGACCTGCCAGATCGTGCGCATTGATGATCCCGGCGCGCCGGACGCGCACGCCTGGCACAAGCGGCTGGCCGCCCTGCCGTTTCCGCCGCCGCTGGCGCCGGGGCAGGTGCTCGACGGCCTGAAGATCGTGCGCGAGCTGCACGCATCAAGCCGTTCACAGGTGTATCTGGCCCGTGACGCGGAGACGGACGCGCTGGTGGTGGTCAAGACGCCGTCGCCGAACTACGCGGACGATGCAGCCTACATCGAGCATTTCATGCGCGAGGAATGGATCGGGCGGATGATCGACAGCCCGCACGTGGCGAAGGTCATACGCCGCGAGACGCCGCGCGCCTTTCTCTATTTCTGCATGGAATACATCGAGGGCCCGACGCTCAGGCAATGGATGACCGACCACCCGCGGCCCGACCTGTCGCAAGCGCGCGACATCGCGCGGCAGATCGTGGCCGGGCTCAGGGCCTTTCACCGGCGCGAGATCATCCATCAGGATCTGAAGCCGGAGAACATCAAGATCGACCGCGACGGCACGGTGAAGCTGATCGACTTCGGCTCCGCTCACGTGGCGTCATTGGAAGAGCTGCGTCTGCCGGAGGAGGAGCGCGGCCCGCTGGCCACCGCCGGCTACGTGGCCCCGGAAGCCTTGCGGGGCGCCAGAGCCGACAAGCGCCAGGACATCTACGCGCTGGGGGTGATCGTCTATGAGATGCTGACCGGCCGGCTGCCCTACGGCAAGCCGCTGGAAACGGCCCGGCGGGCGAGACGGGCGCGCTACATCCCGGCGCGGCGGATCAATGCGGCGGTGCCGGCGTGGATCGACCGGGCGCTGGAGAAGGCGGTGGCGAAAGAGCCGGCGCGCCGCTATCAGCTGATGAGCGCCTTCCTGCAGGACATCCGCCGCCCCAATCCGGCGTTCGCCGAGGATCGCGCCGCACCGCTCATCGAGCGCGACCCGGAAGCGTTCTGGAAATGGCTGGCCATCGTCTCCCTGCTGCTCAATCTGGTGCTGTTCTGGCTTGCGGCGGCCTGAAGCGGAAGAGGGTGGCGCGCCGGGGAAGATTCGAACTCCCGACCCCCAGATTCGTAGTCTGGTGCTCTATCCAGCTGAGCTACCGGCGCAACATGTCAAGGCGCGCCCTATCTAGTCCACCCGCCGACGCAATGCAAGCGGCAACTGGCGGCTTGACTTTAACGCCGCCGTTGGCCGAACGTGGCGGCCGGCGGTTCTGACCGGAAGCGAATGAAGCGATGGGTGGCTTGAGCACTTTTCCAACCCGGCAGGCGCGGTTGCGCCCGGTGCGCCTCTGGCTGTTCGTCATGGCCGGGCTGGTGGCGCTGATGG
>DRPD01000377.1 GCA_011374735.1 Thermopetrobacter sp. | reverse complement strand
GATTTTCCTTCTCACGTTTGGCGGGGGCTTGCAAGGCATGGGCCCGGCTGGCTATGAGAGGGCCGCTTTTGCAACCGTTCGGGGCGAAAGGCGGCGCATGGGCCGGCTGGTGATGAAATTCGGCGGCACGTCGGTGGCCGACGTGGACAGGATCCGCAACGTGGCGCGCCACGTGGCGCGCGAGGTGGCGGCCGGGCACCAAGTGTGCGTCGTCGTCTCGGCCATGGCCGGCAAGACCAACGAGCTGGTGGCGCTGTGCGAGGATGCGGCCGGTGGCGGCGCTTACGACGCGGCGGAATACGACGCCGTGGTGGCCTCCGGCGAGCAGGTGACCTCCGGGCTGCTGGCCATCGTGTTGCAGCATATGGGCATTCCGGCGCGTTCCTGGGCCGGCTGGCAGATCCCCGTCGAAACCGATGACGCCCACGGCCGGGCGCGCATCGCCGCCATCGCCCCGGCGGCGCTGGAGGAACAGTGGGAAAACGGCGTCGTCAACGTGGTGGCCGGCTTTCAGGGTATCGGCGCCGGCGGCCGGGTGACGACCCTGGGCCGCGGTGGTTCGGACACCTCGGCGGTGGCGCTGGCGGCGGCCTTGAAGGCGCGCTGCGACATCTATACGGACGTGGACGGCATCTACACCACCGATCCGCGCATCGAACCGAAGGCGCGGCGCATCGGCCGCATCACCTATGAGGAGATGCTGGAGCTGGCCTCGCAGGGCGCGAAGGTGTTGCAGACGCGCTCGGTGGAGCTGGCCATGGTGCATGGCGTGCCGCTCAGGGTGCGCTCCAGCTTCGATGCGCCGGATTCGCCCGATCAGGTGCGCGACGACGGCAGCGGGCCGGGCACCCTGGTATGCAAGGAGGACGCGGACATGGAACAGCAGGTGGTCAGCGGCATCGCCTTCGCGAAGGACGAGGCGCAGGTGGCGGTGCGCGGGGTGCGCGACAAGCCCGGCGTGGCGGCGTCCATCTTCGGGCCGCTGGCCGACGCCGGCATCTCGGTGGACATGATCGTGCAGAACGTCTCCGCCGACGGGCAACATGCCAACCTGACCTTCACGGTGGCGCGCGGCGACCTGCGGCGGGCGCTTGACGTCCTTCAGACCCACAGGGACGACATCGGCTACGAGGAGATCGCGGCGGCCGATGACGTGGCCAAGGTGTCCATCGTCGGCATCGGCATGCGCTCGCACGCCGGCGTCGCCTCCAGGATGTTCCGCACCCTGTCGCAGAAGGGCATCAACATCGAGGCCATCACCACCTCCGAAATCAAGCTCTCGGTGCTGATCCACGAGGACTATCTGGAGCTGGCCATCCGCGCCCTGCATGAGGCGTTCGGGCTCGACGCGGCCTGACAACCGGCCAAAGCCGCCCTTGGCGTTCACCATCCGCTTACCATTTGCGGCGACAATGTCTCATCGGAGCCCATCCGGCCCCACGGGCCGGCGGCTCGCTTGAGAACACGTTTCTTCTCACGTGATCACTGATGGGACGAAAAGCCATGAAACAGCGCCCCCGCCCCGGCATGCACGCCCACTTCCGCCCGCGCCCCGACGGCAAGGTGGACCCGGCCGGCGAGGCCGGCTGGTATCTGCAACGCGAACGGGAGCTGCGCGGCATCAGCCTTGAAGCCGCCGGGTATGAAACCGGTGTGCATCCACATCATCTGGAGGCCATCGAATACGGTGACCTGTCGCGCCTGCCCAGGCGGGCGGAGACGCTGCGCATCATCGGCCATTATACGCGCTATCTGGGGTTCGACCCGAAGCCGGTGTTGAAGCATTATGAACGGCTGTTGCCGAAGGAGGACGGCGGGGTGCTGAATTCCGCCAAGATCATCCCGTTTCCGCTCATGAGGCGGCTGAAGGCGATGAGCGCGTCGGCCGGTGGCGCCGCCACCTCGGTGCTGGCGGTGACTTTGCTGTTCGGCGGCTTCGTGTGGATGCTCACGCCGTCGGAAACACCTTCCGGCGACATGCTGGAAGTGGCGGCGGAGGACACCGCGCCGGCGCCGAAGGCACGGCCCGCCGAAAGCGTGCGCACCGCCGCCGCCGACAAGCAGCCGCTGCGCAAGAGCGCCGACAGGCCGCGCCGGGTGAGCGCGCTGACGCGGCTCACCGAAGAGGTGCTGAAGGACGATGCGGACAAGAAGGACATCGGCGGCATCGCGGCGCTGATCGCCCGCACCAGCAAGGGGCTTGAGCCGTTGCCCGACAGCGGGGCGGCCGGCAAGCGCCCGCAGCGACTGGTGCTGAGGGCGGTGGCGCGCACCTCCTTGCGCATCCTGCGCCATGACGGCTCGGTGCTGTTCGACGGCACCTTGCAGCGCGGCCAGACCTACACCGTGCCGCCGGAGGACGGGCTGACCATCAGCACCCGCGACGGCCATCTGCTGGAATGGCTGGTGGACGGCAAGCTGAAGGGCCGGCTGGCGGCGCCGCGCACGGTGCTGGGCGGCGAGTCGCTGAAAAGCCTGGTGAAAGCGCCGCGCGGCTGATGCGGCCGCGGTCCCGGCGCTTGACAAGGCGGCCATGGGCGGGCGACCTGCTGGTTCATGGCGGACGTGACACAGGACAGAATGGCGCGCATCCTGGCGCGTTTTAATGAGATCGAGACGGCGCTGGCCAGCGGCGCGGCCGGCCAGGACATCGCCCGGCTGTCGCGCGAGCATGCCCGGCTTCAGCCAGTGGTGGAAGTGGCACGGGCGCTGCGCGCGGCGCAGGCGGAGCACGCCGACCTCGAAGAGCTGCTGAACGACCCGGAAATGGCCGCCCTGGCGCGCGACGAACTGGCGGCGCTGGAGGAGCGCATCGGGGCGCTTCGGCGGCGGCTGCGGGAGCTGCTGCTGCCGAAGGACGCGGCCGATGAGCGCGACGTGATCGTCGAGGTGCGGGCCGGCACCGGCGGCGAGGAGGCGGCGCTGTTCGCGGCCGATCTGTTCCGCATGTATCAGCGTTACGCGCAAGGCCGCGGCTGGCGGGTGGAGGTGATGTCGGCCTCCGAATCGGAGCGCGGCGGCTATAGGGAGATCGTCGCCGCCATCGCCGGCAAGGGGGCCTACGCGCGGCTGAAATACGAATCCGGCGTGCACCGGGTGCAACGGGTGCCGGAAACGGAATCGGGCGGGCGCATCCACACCTCGGCGGCCACCGTGGCGGTGCTGCCGGAAGCGGAGGAGGTGGACGTGGCCATCGACGAGAAGGATTTGCGCATCGACGTGTTCCGCGCCTCCGGCCCCGGCGGGCAGTCGGTGAACACCACCGACTCGGCGGTGCGCATCACCCATCTGCCCACCGGCATCACGGTCAGCCAGCAGGACGAGAAATCGCAGCACCGCAACAAGGCCAAGGCGCTGAAGGTGCTGCGCGCCAGGCTGTATGAGCGCGAACGGCGCAAGGCGCAGGAACAGCGGGCCGAACAGCGGCGCGGGCAGATCGGCAGCGGCGATCGCTCGGAGCGCATCCGCACCTACAATTTCCCGCAAGGGCGGGTGACCGATCACCGCATCGGCAAGACCCTGCACAAGCTGGAACAGGTGCTGGCCGGCGAGGCGCTCGACGAGTTGATCGACGCTCTGGCGGCGGCCGACCGCGCCGCGCGGCTGGCGGCGGAGGACGACAGGGAAGGCGGAAGCCGCTCTGGATAGCCGGATCTGGCTCGGCCATGAATCAGCGAGGGGCATCCCGCTCATCCGCAACCTACGTCGTCATGCCCGGTTGCCCGCTGTTGCGGGCACAGGCTTGTCCCGGCGATCCAGAGGCGGCAAACGCAGGCGTGAATGGCTGACGGACAGGTAGCCCACGCCCTGCGCCGCATGTGGCTCTGGATTGCCGGCCCGGAGGCCGGCAATGACGGGGGCAGCCCGGTTTCGCTCCTTCGTCATGCCCGGGCTTGTTGTTCAGCCCGGAGACATAGCTGACAGGTGTTCGGGGACATGGTTGACACTTATCGCACCGAAAGCGGGCCAAGCTGGGAGGTGCGAGATGGGATGGCAGGAGGTGTCGATCATGGATCAACGTCGGGAGTTTGTCATGTTCGCCAGCCGGGATGACGCCAACATCAGCGAGCTATGCCGCCGCTTCGGCATAAGCCGCACGACGGGCTACAAATGGCTGCACCGTGCGGGGGCGGGTGAAGAGAGCTTTGCCGACCGCTCCCGCCGCCCCCTGCATTCTCCGGCACGGACATCGCCGGAGATTGAGGAGCGGATCGTGATGGTGCGGACGATGCATCCGGCCTGGGGCGCACGCAAGATCAGAAGCTGGCTGTCGCGCCGGGGCATGGAGGTTCCCGCCGCTTCCACGGTGCATGCCATTCTGCGCCGCCATGGCCTCATTCAACCGCACGCGCCGGGCGCGCCGCTTGGCCGCTTTGAACAGGACGCGCCAAACCTGCAATGGCAGATGGACTTCAAGGGCCGCACGCGCCTGAACGATGGCAGTTACGTGCACCCCTTGAGCGTTCTGGACGATCATTCGCGCTTCTGCCTCCTGCTGGAAGCCTGTGCGCGAGAGAACCACGACACCGTGCGGCCACTGCTGGAGCGGGTCTTGCGCCGGTATGGCCTGCCGGCGTCCATCTACGTGGACAACGGCACGCCCTGGGGCAGCGCCACGCCGGGGCAATGGACGCGGCTTGGCGTGTGGCTTCTGAAGCTGGGCATCCGGGTGGTTCATGGCCGCCCCTATCATCCGCAGGGGCGGGGCAAGATCGAGCGCTTTCATCGTTCGCTGAAGGCGGAGACGCTGAACACGCCACGGCCCGCCGACATGAACGAGGCCGCCGCGCGGTTGCGCCGGTGGCGGCACATCTACAACCAGCAACGCCCGCACGAGGCTTTGGACATGCGCACGCCGGCGGATGTTTACACGCCTTCGCCACGCTCTTTCCCGGACAAGCTGCCGGAGGTGGAATATGACGAGGGCGAGATCGTGCGGCGGGTGCCACGGACGAAGGGCTATATCCACTTCAAGGGCAAGCTGCGGCGGGTGCCGGATGCCTTCCGTGGTGAACTGTTGGCCATCAGGCCAACGGCCACGGACGGTGTTTTCGACGTCTGCTTCGGCAGCTGCAAAATCGCTGAAATAAACGTGAAAGAGGGGCAGACAAGCAACCAAAAAAGTGTCAACCATGTCCCCGAACACCTGTCAGCTATGTCTCCGGGCTGAACACTTGTCCCGGGCATCCAGAAAAAGCACACTCCAGGGCATGCGGAACGCTTGGGTCTATATCCTTGCCAGCAAGCGCAATGGAACGCTCTATGTGGGTGTCACCAGCAATCTCCGGCGTCGCATTGAAGAGCACCGGCAGGGCTTCATCGAAGGTTTCACCAAACGATACGGAGTGAAACGTCTTGTTTGGGTGGAGCGGCATGAAAGCATTGCCGCTGCCATCCAGCGGGAAAAGTCGATCAAGAAATATTCCCG
>DRPD01000376.1 GCA_011374735.1 Thermopetrobacter sp. | reverse complement strand
GTGTGGACGGCCACGCTCTGCCCGCGCCGCCATTGGAGGCCGGCTTGCACGTGGTGGCCACGCCGATCGGCCATCTCGACGACATCGGCCTGCGGGCCCTGAAGACGTTGGCCGCCGCCGACCTGGTGCTGGCCGAGGACACCCGCCACACCGGCCGGCTGCTGCGCCACTTCTCCATCACGGCGCGCTTGATGCCCTATCATAAGCACAACGCGACGCGGCAGCGGCCGCGCATTCTCGCCATGTTGCGCGACAACCGGGCGCTGGCCCTGGTGTCGGACGCCGGCATGCCGCTGATCTCCGACCCCGGCGGCAAGCTGGTGGCCGAGGCGGCGGCGGCGGGGTTGCCGGTGCGGGTGATTCCCGGCCCGTCGGCGGTGACGGCGGCGCTGGCCGTGTCGGGGCTGGCGACGGAACGCTTCCTGTTCGCCGGCTTTCCGCCGCCGAAGCGCGCGGCGCGCCGCAAGTGGCTGGCGGAGTTGACCGGCGTGGCGGCGACGCTGATCCTGTTCGAAAGCCCGCACCGCATCGTGGACAGCCTCAAGGACATGGCCGAGGTGCTGGGCGATCGTGACGCGGCGCTGTGCCGCGAGTTGACCAAGCTGCACGAGGAGGTGCGGCGCGCGCCGCTGGCCACCTTGGCGGCGAACTTGGGCGGACGCGAGACGGTGCGTGGCGAGATCACGCTGGTGATCGCGCCGCCAGACGGCCAGCCGGAAGCGAGTCCGGAAGAGATCGAGGCGGCCCTGAAGGAGGCGCTGACCGACCTGCCGCCGGCCCGGGCCGCGGCGCAAGTGGCGGCGCGCTTCGGGCTGGCCAGACGGCAAGTCTATGAGCTGGCGCTGAAGATGAAGAAGGCGTAAGCCGGCGCCCACAACTCGCCCTTCGCTGGTTTTCATGGGGATTTTTCAACGAGAAGCGCCAATGGCGATTGGTCGCCATTGGCGCTTCTTGGCCATTCTTTTCAGGCCTTTTCGAATGTCAATGGCGGGCTTTCAGCCCGTCGCGAAGCGATGACACCATTGACATTCGAAAATGCCTGAAAAACCGGGAACCATGCCCCTCACCGGCCGGCCCGGCGGGCATGGCCGGCCAGCGAGAACAGGCAGCGTTCGGCGATGGCGGCGGCCAGCTCCGGGCGGGCGCGGCAATTGGCGGTGGCCTCCAGCACCCCGGTCGCGGCATTTTGCAAGGCGTCGGGGCGCCAGCGGGCCAGTTGTTTCGCGAAGCTGTCCTTGCGCTTGAAGAAGATGGGCGGGCGCGCCGCGTCGATGATGCGCTGCGGGCTTTCGCCCGCCCGCGCCGCCAGCGCCATTTCCCGCAGCCGCATCAGGTGCTGGCCCAGGGCAGCCAGCACCCGCGAGGGGTCATCCCCGGCCGCGGCGAGGGCCGCGAATTCCCGCGCCGCCGCCGCCGCATCGCCTTCCATGGCGGCGTCGATGAGGCGGTCGATGGCATGCGCCGCGACATCGCCACAGGCGGCGATGACATCCTCTTCCGTCACCATGCCCTTGCCGAGGCAATACAGCGCCAGCTTCTCCACCTCGTTGCGCGAGGCGATGCGGTTCGCACCCAGCAAGGCGGTGAGGGTGCGCAGGGCCGCCGGCGCGATCCTCAGATCGTGCGCCTGCAGCACCTCGCGGGCCAGCCCGGCGAGATCGCGCGCGTCGTCTTCATAGACGGGCACGGCGGCCAGATCGGCATGCGTCTCGAACAGCTTGCGCAGTTTCGCGGCGGGCTTCAGCGGGCCGCTTTCGGCCACCACGGCGGCGGTGAAATCGGGCGCCGCCGCCAGCGCCGTTTCCAACGCCTTCAGAAAGGCGTTGCCGGCATGGCGCACCCGGATGGCGCGGCGCGGGCCGAACATGGAGAGGGATCGCACCTCATCGGCCAGGCGGCCCGGATCGTCGCTCAACAT
>DRPD01000375.1 GCA_011374735.1 Thermopetrobacter sp. | reverse complement strand
CCGACCTGATCGGTGCGTTCCGCCTCGCCATAGCGGAAGCGCGGCACGCCCAGGAAGTCCTCCAGATTCTTGCGGCTGACGGCGATCTTCTTCTTCTCCGTGGTGACCAGTTCCTTCACCGCCTTGCGGGCCAGCTTGTTGATCTCGCGCTCCAGATTGCGCACCCCGGCCTCGCGGGTATAGCGGCGGATGATCTCGCGCAGCGCCGAATCGGAAATGGAGAACTCCGACTTCTTCAGCCCGTGGCTCTTGACCGCCTTGGGGATCAGATGGCGCCGGGCGATCTCCATCTTCTCGTCTTCCGTGTAGCCGGCGATGCGGATGATCTCCATGCGGTCCATCAGCGGCGGCGGGATGTTGAGCGTGTTGGCGGTGGTCACGAACATGACGTTCGACAGGTCGTATTCCACCTCCAGATAATGATCCATGAAGGTGCCGTTCTGTTCCGGATCGAGCACCTCCAGCAGCGCCGCGGACGGGTCGCCGCGATAGTCCATGCCCATCTTGTCGATCTCGTCGAGCAGGAACAGCGGGTTGGTGACGCCGGCCTTCTTCATCGACTGGATGACCTTGCCGGGCATGGAGCCGATGTAGGTGCGGCGGTGGCCGCGGATTTCCGATTCGTCACGCACCCCGCCCAGCGACATGCGCACGAACTTGCGCCCGGTGGCGCGGGCGATGGAACGGGCCAGTGAGGTCTTGCCGACGCCGGGCGGGCCGACCAGGCACAGGATGGGGCCGCGCATCTTGTCGGTGCGCTGCTGCACGGCCAGATATTCGATGATGCGCTCCTTGACCTTCTCCAGCCCGTAGTGGTCGGCGTCCAGCACCTCCTGGGCGTGCTCCAGATCCTGGCGCACCCGCGACTTCCTGCCCCACGGGATGGACAACAGCCAGTCCAGATAGTTGCGCACCACCGTCGCCTCGGCCGACATGGGCGACATCTGGCGCAGCTTCTTCAGCTCGGCGCGCGCCTTCTCGCGCGCCTCCTTGCTGAGCTTGGTCTTGTTGATCTTCTCTTCCAGCTCGGCCAGCTCGTCGGCCTCGTCGCCGGCGCCGCCCAGCTCCTGCTGGATGGCCTTCATCTGCTCGTTCAGATAGTATTCGCGCTGGGTCTTCTCCATCTGGCGCTTCACGCGGGTGCGGATGCGCTTCTCCACCTGCAGGACGGAGATTTCCGACTCCATCAGCTCCAGGGCGCGTTCCAGCCGCCGCGCCACGTCGCCGATCTCCAACAGCTCCTGCTTCTCGGCCAGCTTGACGGCCAGATGGGCCGCCACGGTGTCGGCCAGGCGGGCGTAGTCCTCCACCTGCGAGACGGTTTCCAGCGCCTCCTGCGGCACCTTCTTGTTGAGCTTCACGTAGGTGGCGAACTGATCGACCACGGTGCGGGCCAGCGCCTTGGTCTCCTTCTCGCTGGAGACGGCTTCGGCGATCGGCGTCACCTCCGCCTCGAAGTAGTCGGTTTCCTTGATGAAACGGTCGATGCGGGCCCGCTCGGCGCCTTCCACCAGCACCTTGACGGTGCCGTCGGGCAGCTTCAGCAGCTGCATGACGGTGGCGATGGCCCCGACCTGATAGATGTCGGCCGGGCGCGGGTCGTCGTCGGCCGGATTCTTCTGGGCCACCAGCAGGATGCGGCGGTCGCGCTCCATCACCTTCTCCAGCGCCCGGGTGGACTTGTCGCGGCCGACGAACAGCGGCACGATCATGTGCGGGAACACCACGATGTCGCGCAACGGCAGCACCGGCAGCACCTGCGGGCCGCCGGCCGGGTCGGTATGTCTGGTGGTATCGGTCATCTACGCGCCTTCTGTTCAGATCGAGGGGTCGCGGGGAACGGCCGGCGGGACGGAACGCCGCCAAACACGGGAGACGGGATCGCCGACCCGTCCCCCACACCAGCCGCCGCCTGCCCGTAACATGGGGGCGCGGGCCGGCCCGTTCAAGGCATTCAGGCCGACACGGAGCCGCGCGGCTCGCCGTCCTCGGCGTCGGCGTAGATCAGCAGCGGCCTGGCTTCGCCTTGAACCACCTCGGCGGAAATCACCACCTCGCGCACGCCTTCCATGGACGGCAGGTCGAACATGGTGTCGAGCAGAATGCCCTCCAGGATGGAACGCAGACCGCGCGCGCCGGTCTTGCGGGCCATGGCCTTGCGAGCCACGGCGCGCAGCGCGTCGTCGGTGAAGGTCAGCTCCACCTCCTCCATCTCGAACAGCCGCTGATACTGCTTGACCAGGGCGTTCTTCGGCTTGGTGAGGATCTCCACCAGCGCGTCCTCGTCCAGATCCTCCAGCGTCGCCACCACCGGCAGGCGGCCGACGAACTCCGGAATGAGGCCGAAGTTGAGCAGATCCTCCGGCTCCAGCTCCTTCAGCAGCTCGCCGGTGGCGCGCCGGTCCTTCTCCTTGACCTCGGCGTTGAAGCCGATGCCGGAGCTTTCGCCGCGCCGGGCGATGATCTTGTCCAGCCCGGCGAAGGCGCCGCCGCAGATGAACAGGATGTTGGTGGTGTCGACCTGCAGGAACTCCTGCTGCGGGTGCTTGCGCCCGCCCTGCGGCGGCACGGAGGCCACGGTGCCCTCCATCAGCTTCAACAGCGCCTGCTGCACGCCCTCGCCGGACACGTCGCGGGTGATGGACGGATTGTCGGACTTGCGCGAGATCTTGTCGATCTCGTCGATGTAGACGATGCCGCGCTGGGCCTTCTCGACGTTGTAGTCGGCGGCCTGCAGCAGCTTGAGGATGATGTTCTCCACGTCCTCGCCGACGTAGCCGGCTTCCGTCAGGGTGGTGGCGTCGGCCATGGTGAAGGGCACGTCGAGGATGCGCGCCAGGGTCTGGGCCAGCAGCGTCTTGCCGCAGCCGGTGGGGCCGACGAGCAGGATGTTGGACTTGGCCAGCTCCACGTCCTCGTTCTTCGAGGCGTGCTTGAGGCGCTTGTAGTGGTTGTGGACGGCCACCGACAGGATGCGCTTGGCGCGATCCTGGCCGATCACGTAGTCGTTGAGGACCTCGTAGATCTCCTGCGGCGTGGGCACGCCGTCGGCCGACTTCACCAGCGAGGTCTTGTTCTCCTCGCGGATGATGTCCATGCACAGCTCGACGCATTCGTCGCAGATGAACACCGTCGGTCCGGCGATGAGCTTG
>DRPD01000374.1 GCA_011374735.1 Thermopetrobacter sp. | reverse complement strand
CTGCGCCGACAGCCCCAACGACTGCTGGATCGACTTCAGCAGCGGCGCGTGGTTGAACCACACGTAGAAACTGATGAAGAAGGCGACCCAGGTGAAATGCAGCACCCGGATTTCCGGCCGGCCGAAGGCCAGCGGGTTGAGCCGGGCGGGCGGATCGGTTCGGTCGGTGCGCATCGGGTCGGTCTCCCTGATCGGTTGGTGGTGCGCCGCTTCTCCCGCCCACTCATTGGCAACCGCCGTGCCAGCCGCCTTGCGCGGCGGCGCATTTTCGGGTTCGTCAATGGTTTCAGTGACTTAAGGTTTTGCATAAAAATAATGCACTTTGATTTGATGCCTGGTTTATGGGCGCTCTTTATATTCAATGCCGCTAATTCAGGCAGCGCCCCTCTTTCCGCCCGTCGCCGCGGCATCTTCCAGAATCCTCAATTCCCCTTTTCATTTCAAGGCATTGTGAACTTTCCGGGCGGGCGCGGGCCAATTGGCACAACCCTTGCCACGATCGGGCGACAACAGCAATGACCGCTCAAGGGACGTCGAACGAACATGAACTTGCACAGCACGCGACAGCGCCTCGTGGTCATCGGCAATGGCATGGCCGGGGTGCGCGCCGTGGAGGAGATCCTCAAGCTCGCGCCGGAGAAGTTCGCCATCACCATCATCGGCGAGGAGCCGTATGGCAACTACAACCGCATCCTGCTCTCGCCGGTGCTGGCCGGTGAGAGCACCATCGACGACATCATGCTGAACGCGCCGCAATGGTATGCGGACAACGGCATCGAGCTGATCGCCGGGGTGGCCGCCACCGCCATCGACCGCGCCCGGCGCGAGGTGGCGCTGGCCGATGATCGCCGGGTGCCCTACGACACTCTCATCATCGCCACCGGATCGAAGCCGTTCATCCTGCCGGTGGCAGGCAACGATCTCAACGGCGTCATCGGCTTTCGCGACATCGCCGACGTGGAGGCGATGCTGGCCGCGGCGAAACGCCATCGCGACGCGGTGGTCATCGGCGGCGGCCTCTTGGGGCTGGAGGCCGCCAACGGCCTGATGAAGAACGGCATGAACGTCACCGTCGTGCACCTGATGGACACCCTCATGGAGCGCCAGCTCGATCCGAAGGCCGGCGCCATGCTGAAAAGCTCGCTGGAGGAGCGCGGCATGCGTTTCTTCATGCGGGCGCAGACGGAACGGCTGCTGGGCGGCGATGACGGCCGGGTGCGGGCGGTGAAGCTGGCCGACGGGCGCGAGATCGACGCCGACCTGGTGGTCATGGCGGCCGGCATCGTGCCGGAAAAGCGATTGGCGGAGGAAGCGGGGCTGTATTGCGAGCGCGGCATCGTGGTCAACGACTACATGATGACCTACGACCCGCGCATCTTCGCCGTCGGCGAATGCGTGCAGCACCGCGGCGTCTGCTATGGTCTCGTGGCGCCGCTGTATGAGCAGGCGCGGGTGCTGGCCAATCACATCGCCGGGCGCGGCTGGATGACCTATGAAGGCTCCGTCACCTCCACCAAACTGAAGGTGACCGGCATCGACCTGTTCTCGGCCGGCGACTTCCTGGGCGGCGGCGACAGCGAAGAGCTGATCATGCTCGACGAGAAGGCCGGCGTCTACAAGAAGCTGGTGATCGAGAACGACCGGCTCACCGGCGCCGTGCTCTACGGCGACACCATGGACGGGGCGTGGTATTTCCAGCTCATCCGCGAAGGCTCCGACATCTCCGAAATCCGCGGCAGGCTGCTGTTCGGCCAGGCCCATCTGGGCGATTCCGGCCATGGCG
>DRPD01000373.1 GCA_011374735.1 Thermopetrobacter sp. | reverse complement strand
GCACGTGGTGCTGATGGCGCTGATGGCGGCGGTCGGCCTGATGTCCATGTTCCTGGTCGATCTGGCCGATCTGTGGTTCATCTCCATGCTGGGGCGTCTGGAGACGACGGCCGGCATCGGTTTCGCCGGCACCATCGCCTTCGCCAACCTGTCGCTGGGCCTCGGCATCGGGACAGCCGCGGGCGTGCTGGTGGCGGTCAATCTGGGCAAGGGCCTGCGCATCCGGGCGCGCCAATTCGCCACCTCCACGCTGTTGTTGAACATGAGTATCGCCGGCGTGATTTCGCTCATCGCGCTGCTGTTTCCCGACTTCCTGCTGGGCCTGCTGGGGGCGGAGGGCGCGGCGCTGGATGAAGCGCGCACCTACCTGCGCATCGTGGCGTTGGGCTTTCCGCTGCTGGCCGGGCTGCTGATCTTCGGCTTCGCGCTGCGCGCCGCCGGTGACGCGCGCCGGGCGATGTTCATCACCCTGTCCATCGCCATCGTCAACGCCATTCTCGATCCGATCTTCATTTTCGTCTTCGGGCTGGGCATCGCCGGGGCGGCGCTGGCCACCCTGACGGCGCAGGCGATGGGCTTCATCATCGGCTGGATCGGATTGTCGCGGGTGCACAAGCTGCTGGGACGTCCCAGCTTCACGCAATTGAAGCGCGATGGCGGGGAAATCGCCAACATCGCCGTGCCGGTGGTGCTGACGCAACTGGCGACACCGGCGCTGGTGGCCTACATGCTGCTGGCGGCGGCGCGCTTCAGCACCGAAGTGGTGGCCGCCGCCACCATCATCAACCGGCTGGTGCCGGTGTTCTTCGGGGTGGTGTTCTCGCTGTCCGGCGCGGTGGGGCCGGTGATCGGCCAGAACTACGGGGCCGGGCAATTCGACCGGGTGCGGGCCGCCTTCAACACCGGCATCGTCTTCGCCGTCGGTTATACGGCGCTGATGGCGCTGGTGCTGTTCATCTTCCGCCATGACGTGCCGGGCTGGTTCTCCGCCACCAGTGAGGCGGCGCGGCTGATCGTCCTGTTCTGCACCTGGCTGGCCTGGGCGTGGGTGTTCACCGGCATGCAGTTCGTCGCTCAGGCGGCGTTCAACAATCTGGGCCACGCGCGGCTGTCCACCGCCTTCAACTGGGGGCGGGTGATCATCGGCACCATCGTGCCGGCGGAAATCCTCTCACGATATTACGGCGCCGACGGGCTGCTGATCGGCGCCGCGATCGGCTCGGTGATCGTCGGGCTGGCGGCGGCGCTGTATGCGCGCTGGCTGATCGCCCGCCTGGCCTGATGGTCAGTGCAATCGGCGGCCGGGCTTGCGGCGCTGCATGGCCGGGTGTTCCTCCTCGAACAGGTCGGCCAACTCGTCGGTCATGGCCTGGCCCAGCTCGGCGGCGTCGACGATGGTGACGGCGCGGCGGTAATAGCGCGACACGTCATGGCCGATGCCGATGGCGATCAGCTCCACCGGCGAGCGCGCCTCGATGTCGGCGATGACCTCGCGCAGGTGCGTCTCCAGATAATTGCCGGCGTTCACCGACAGGGTGGAATCGTCCACCGGCGCGCCGTCGGAGATGACCATCAGGATGCGCCGCTGTTCAGGCCGGGCCAGCAGGCGCTGATGGGCCCACAGCAGGGCCTCGCCGTCGATATTCTCCTTCAGCATGCCCTCGCGCAGCATCAGGCCGAGATTGCGCCGCGCGCGCCGCCAGGGGGCGTCGGCCGGCTTGTAGATGATGTGGCGCAGGTCATTGAGCCTTCCCGGATTGGCCGGGCGGCCTTCCTCCAGCCATTGGCGGCGCGCCTTGCCGCCCTTCCATTGGGCGGTGGTGAAGCCGAGAATCTCCACCTTCACCCCGCAACGCTCCAGGGTGCGGGCCAGGATGTCGGTGCAGATGGCGGCGATGGTGATGGGGCGGCCGCGCATGGAGCCGGAGTTGTCGATCAGCAGCGTGACCACGGTGTCACGGAAGGCGGTATCGCGCTCGCGCTTGAAGGACAGCGGACTGGTCGGGTCGGTGAGCACCCTGGAGAGCCGGGCGGTGTCGAGAATGCCCTCTTCCAGATCGAACTCCCAATCGCGGCTCTGGCGGGCCATGAGGCGGCGCTGCAGGCGGTTGGCGAGACGCGCCACCGCGCCTTGCAGGGGGGCGAGCTGCTTGTCCAGCAGGCCGCGCAGGCGGTTCAGCTCGTCCTCGTCGCACAGATCGGTGGCCTCCACCACTTCGTCGAAGGTGGTGGTATAGACCTTGTAGCCGGAAGGCGCGGGCTCGTTGGACACCGGCCGCGGGGGCAGGTGCGGCGCTTCGCCCTGCGGGTCGTCGTCATCGCCGTCGATGCCGCCTTGCAGCGCCGCGTCGCCCTCGCCTTCCGCCTCGCCGTCCATGTCGGCGGCGGCCAGCGGCAGGCTGCTGTCCGGTTCCGTCTCGTCGCGTTCGCCCGGCTGTTCGCCCTGTTCGCCGGCCCCGATCTCGCCCGGCTCGCCGTCGTCCGCCGCGCCGCCGCTCTCCTCGCTGATCTCGCCATCGGTGCCGGCGCCCAGCAGGTCGATGATGTCGTGGCTGACCTTCGCCCAGGCTTCCTGATCGTGCAGGTGCTCGCCCAGCGCGGCGATCACGTCGCGGGCCCGGGAGCCGATCCAGGTGCGCCAGTTCTCCATCATCGCCTTGGCGCTTTCCGGCGGCGGCAGACCGGCCAGCTGTTCGCGGGCCAGCAGATACAGCGCCTCGGCCAGGTATTCGCCCTGTTCGATGTCCGGCTTGCGCGGCGGGTTGCGGCGCGCGAACTCCCGCTGAAGGAGGCGTTGCAGATTGGCCCCCATGCCGGGCATGGCCTGGCTGCCGGCGATTTCCAGCCGCGCCTGTTCCAGCGCCTCGAACAGGGCGGCGGCCTTCAAGGAGCGCGGCATGTGGGCGCGGTGCTTTTCGGCATCGTGCAGGGCCAGCTTGAGGGCGAAGCGGTCGGCCAGGCCGCGCAAGGCGGCGATGTCCTCCGGCGCGGGATCGCGGTCCGGCTGCGGCAGGCTGACCTGATCGTCGCGCAGCGCCGGCTGGCCGCCGGTGAAGGCGACGGAAAGCTGCGGGCGGCCGGCCACCGCCTTCAGGCATGCGGCGACGGCGCGTTGCAGCTCGGCGGCCGGATTGTCGGCGCGCTTGGTCATGGCGTTTTCCGGTCAGGCCACGTCGATGGCGGCGGCGGATTGCGGCAGTTCGGCGTTGAAGCAGCGCTGGTAGAACTCCGCCACGATGGGCCGCTCCAGCTCGTCGCACTTGTTGAGGAAGCTGACGATGAAGGCGAAGGCCACGTCGTCGAAGATGGCGGCGTTCTCCGCCCAGGTGATGACGGTGCGCGGGCTCATGACGGTGGAGATGTCGCCGTTGATGAAGGCGTTGCGGGTCAGATCGGCGACGCGCACCATGCGGTTCACCACCTGGCGGCCGTCCTCCGTCTCGGCGAACGACTTCACCTTGGCCAGCACGATGTTCACCTCCTCGTCGTGCGGCAGGTAGTTGAG